>PUMA01000180.1 GCA_003551155.1 Desulfonatronospira sp. | reverse complement strand
CTAGACTGGATATCTTGCTGGTGGCATGCCGGGTAACCGCCAGGGCTATTTCATCAGGCTCCATGCCCTCCCCGTCGTCCACCACCTCAATCAGGACCTGGCCGCCCTTTTCCAGGCGCACCTTTACACTGCTGGCCCCGGCGTCAAGGCTGTTCTCCATGAGTTCCTTGACCACGCTGGCCGGCCTCTCCACCACTTCTCCGGCAGCTATCTGGTTCTGCAGACCAGGAGGAAGAATTCTTATTCTGCCCAAAGCTTATATGCCCCATTCTCCCAGATTGAGCAGATTGATCCGGATCTCAAAGCTGTGATCATAATCCGTTTCCCTGACTGCGAATTCCAGACTGTAGCACTGGTGCCGGTACTTGATGCGCAGCTCTCTTTTCAGATCAACAGACTCCTCCAGATCTCTTCGATACAAAAGACCCAGATGCCAGTTGCGTATAAAATCCAGGTCCGCTCCCAGCTCCATAATACTGGTCTTGTCAACGATTCTGCGCTTGTACTCATCAATTTGGTCAAGAAAATCCAGGCTGAACCAGGTGCTCACTTTATCCGGCCAAGTCAGGGTCAATGTATGCTCATGTTCTGTTATCATGTTTTCATAAAAGGAGTACCAGGTCTTATTGCGCAGGGTAACGTACTGATTGGGATTGAAGCGTACCTGAGCCATGAGATCGGAAAAAGGCCTGCGCTCATATTCATTAAGCCTGTCTCTGCGCCTGGCTTCACGGAAGTCATAGGACTGCTCAAGCTTGAGCTGCAAAAAATCTCGGTAGTCCCGCCTGAGCCTGGGACCCTCATCATCTGCAGCCTCAACAATCCTTTCCTGCCTGCGGGTAAAATAGTTGCTCAGGGTATAGGTCAACTCCTCTCTGGGAGCTATACGGTCTATTGAATCAAATTGAGGATATTTTTCCTGATCCTTTTCCGGAATATAATCGAACTCAACCTCGGGAACAATAGTGTGCCTGAGTCCGGTCCAGGCAGAACTTCCCACAGGATCGACGCCTGGATCGAGCGGCCTGCCCATGTCAAAAATACGGAACAGTTCCGAGTCAGCGCTCAGATTGAAATCATAGATTCCCCTGGTCTGGAGGCGGTTGTCTGTGTCCCGTTCCGCCGGATCAGCCTGAAAACTATCCACCATATAGCCGGTCTGTCTCCAGCCCACTCTGGGAGTGATCCTGCCCCATCCTGCTCTCAAAGGCAGGCTCAGCCTGGGATGGACATCAACTCTGCCGGCAGTGGTTCCGTACTTCCGCCAAAAATACACGGCCTGATTGGCGGACTCCAGCTCAAAAGGGGAGTTTCCCAGGGAGGTGCGGTAAAGATCAAGGTTAGTTTCCGGCAGCCTCTGCAGAGTAGGGTTCTTACTGCGAGGCAGGTTATCATTCTTGTATGCCAGGTGATCCGAGTAGACCAGACGTGCATTCAGACCCCACCGGCCCCAGTTGCGGGCGGCGCTGAATATATTGGTCCTGATAAGCCGGTTCCTGTCCTGGATGTCCCGGCCGAACCTGCTTTCGAACTCGTCCCTGCTGGCATAAAACCCTGACTGTCCGGACTTGAATTCCATCAGATAATTTTGATCCGAAACCAGATCAACATCCGCCTTGTAGGTCCAGCCTGTAGCCGGGTCATAACCGTCATACTTGCCCCTTATCCAGTACCTGTCCCGGTTGGATCTGAACAGCTCTTGACCACGATATTCTCTGAACAGCCGTTCCGGCACATTGTCTTCATCGTGAATCTCGCGGTCCCTGAGCCAGTCAGCCCGCCAGAGCCCCTTGCTGTAAAGACCCGGAGTATGCCTGTACTCAGTTCCGGCCATGAGGCCCCGGTCAGAATAATAATTGGCATAAAATGTCATGTCCCGCTGATCATCTATAACCCAGTAATAGGGAACATTTACATTCACACCGTATTCAGAACCATAGCCAATATCAGGAAAAAGGAATCCGCTCTGACGCTCGGTCTTGACCGGGGCTATCATGTAAGGCGAATACAGAACAGGTCTGTCTTTTATCCTGAACCTAGGATGCCAGAGCCTGGCATAACCTTCAACGGTTATTTCGCCCCGGCTGGATTTGATGGACCACGGGGCCGGACGGTCGTCGCAGGAAGTCATGACGCCCTGCTCAAAAGTATAGGTATGGGGTCCTGTTTTTTCCAGACGCCTGCCGGTAAAATACACGTTGTGTTCAGCCATGAAAACCTGACCGTCCTTGATCCACCCCACATGGCTGTCAATATCCAGCTCAGCCTCTTCTCCAGTAATGGAATCCCCTTCAAATTCGGCCCGGATATTGCCGCGCAGATAAACCCAGTTGGTATCAGTATACAATCTGGCATACTCCGCCTGTACATAGTCGTTCAAACGCCACAGATGAACATTGCCGAAAGCCTCCAACAGATTTTTGTCCTGGTCCACTTCCAGCCTGTCTGCCTCTAGATACCAGGGTTCATCACCGGCTTGAACCAAAGGAGTGTTCAACAGCAAGACCGGGATAAGCGCCAAAAGAACTTTAATAATATTAAAATTCACGTAAGCAGCCTCTGGCTGGATGATTGGCCGGGCCTGGTCATATCATGTCCAGAAATATGAGCAGCCCTATGACCATGAAGCCCAAGGCGGCCGCTTTCTTGATAATTTCCGCCGGAAGATAGCTGGCAATAAAGGAAGCAAAAATGACCGCCAGCAGGGTTGTGCTTACAAGGGCCAGAGAAGCTCCAGCAAAGACTGTCCAGGGCTTCTGGGTCTGGGCAGCGAGCATTACCGCTCCGAACTGGGTTTTATCCCCCAGTTCCGCCAGAAAAATGATTCCGAAAGTTGTCAAAAGGAGTTTCATGTCCATGATTTGCTCCACAGACTTTTCACCCGCTTGTGTTTAGGCGGGATAAGGTATAAAAAGATTAAGATTCCTGCCTGACTCCAGGCGCAAAAAAAGCAGTGAGACCTTGGAACAGGCTCAGGACTTGATCCTGTATGGAAGAAATTTATTCAATAATAACCTATGATGAGCCAGGGCTCAACATCCAAAAGTCCTGGCAGGTGGTCAACAGCTATTGCAAGGATGAAAATGAACGAAAACCTGACTGAACACCTGCAATTCAGCAACTCTGCATACGTCCAGGAACTATGCGGGCCCCAGGGGCGAAACCTGGAGACCATTCATTCCAGGACCGGGGTGGTGATTGAAAACCGGGGAAGCAGTATAACCATTAACAGCCGGGAACAGGACAGTCTTGAACTGGCCAGAAGCTGCCTGCTTCAGATTTACGCCCTGATCGAGTCCGGATACAAGGTCTATCCTGAAGATGTAGAGGCGGCCGTAAGAATTTTGAGCCAGGACAAGGATGCTGACCTCAAAAGAATTTTCAAGAAAGAAGTATTCATTGTATCCAGCAAGAAAACCATTGCCCCCAAAAGCTCCACCCAGAGACAATATCTACAGGCCATCAAGGAAAAGGACCTGGTTTTCGGCATAGGCCCGGCCGGGACCGGCAAGACTTATCTTGCCGTAGCCGTAGCCATCTCCTATCTTATGCAGAGAATGGTCAAGCGGATCGTCCTGGCCAGGCCGGCTGTGGAGGCCGGGGAGAAACTGGGCTTCTTGCCCGGAGACATGCTGGAAAAGGTCAATCCTTACCTGAGGCCACTGTATGATGCCCTGCATGATATGCTGGAATTCGGAAAAGTCCAGGAACTTCTGGAAAGTGGAATGATCGAGGTGGCTCCTTTGGCCTTCATGCGCGGCCGGACCCTTAACGAATCCTTTATTATCCTGGATGAAGCACAGAACACCACCCCTGAACAGATGAAAATGTTTTTGACCCGCATGGGACTTGGTTCCAAAGCAGTGGTCACCGGGGACATTACCCAGATAGATCTGCCCGGAGCAGCTGTTTCCGGACTCATTCAAAGCCGGGAAGTACTGGATCAGATAGAAGGGGTCAGGTTTATCTACTTTAATGAACATGATGTCATTCGTCACAGCCTGGTAGCCAGAATCATCAAGGCCTATGAATATTTTGACCATAGAAAAATTCAAAGGCAAATGGACAGGAATCAACTGACCGATCCTGAACAGGATACCTGAATAATGGGGCAGTACGTGAGAGCATTCTTCAGTTCTCCCCTTTTGCCTGCCTTGGTTTTAAGCCGCAGAGAGACGGAAAATATTGCTGTAGAAATGCTCAAAAGCCTGGGTCTGGAACATTATGGATTAAATATTATTTTTAATTCGGATTCCGCCATGGACAATTTAAACAGAAGATTCCTTTCATGTACCGGACCTGCCAATGTCCTGGCTTTTCCCGACTCATTCCGCAAGGAAACAGGATTACTTGGAGAGATATTTATCAATGTACAGGCCCTGAGTAGAGAAGCTGTGCTTTACGGACAGCAGCCCTTTGATCATTTTATTCTCCTGCTGGGACACGGCATTCTGCATCTGACAGGAACGGATCATGGACCCGAGATGGAAGCCCTGGGCGATAAGCTGCAACAGTCAGTGTCACCGGAGACTTATACAATTAAAACTTAGCATCAGGATTCAGCATCATGCATGATCCAGGATTTCACATTCGTCCTGAAGGACTGAACATCATATCTCTTACCGCCCTGGCGACACTGGTCTTTGCCCTGCTGGGCTGGGCATGGGCAGCCCTTATGGGACTCGTTGTCTTTGCTCTGGCCCTGAACTTTTTCCGGGACCCGGAAAGAGTCATCCCGGATGATGCGGATGTGGCCGTGGCCCCGGCTGACGGGCGGGTAGTCCTTGTTCAGGTCATGAACGATCCTTTTACCGGCGAAGAAAAAACAGCTGTATGCATCTTCATGAATGTGTTCAATGTGCACGTGAACAGGTTACCCGTATCAGGAACAGTCAGGGCCATTAAGTACTATCCGGGCAGGTTTTTTAACGCCTCCCTGGATAAGGCCTCCAGAAACAATGAAAGGTGTGCCCTGGATATCGTGGACCAGGAAGCAAGATCCTGGACAGTGGTCCAGATTGCCGGATTCCTGGCCCGCAGGATCGTCTGCCTGGCCGAAAAAGGCGATGTCCTCTCCCGGGGACAAAGATTCGGCCTGATCAAACTGGGATCCAGGGTTGACCTTTATCTTCCCCGGGACTATAAAAGTGTGATAAATACAGGAGAAAAAACCATTGCCGGGCAGACGATCATTGCCCGCAAAAAACCGGCCGATATGTCATGACCCAGGATTCATCAGGACCCAGACATAAAGGATTCTACATCCTGCCCAACCTTTTGACCACTGCAGCCCTTTTCTCAGGTTTCCTGGGCATTGTGTGGGCCATTGAGGCCCGGTTCGACCTGAGCGCCCTGGCTATCCTGGCTGCCTGTGTATTTGACGGTCTGGACGGAAAAATCGCCAGACTCACCAAGTCAGCCTCGGATTTCGGTATACAGTTCGACTCCCTGTCAGATCTGGTCTCCTTTGGAGTCTGTCCGGCAGTACTGGTCTATCTCTGGCAGACCCATGAATTCGGCCAGTTGGGTCTGGCAGTGCCCTTTCTGTTTATGGCCTGCGGAGCCCTGAGGCTTGCCAGGTTTAATCTGCAGGCCAAGAACCTGCCCAAAAAATTCTTTGTAGGTTTGCCCATTCCAGCGGCAGCCTGCACTTTGGCCACACTGGTCCTATTCTCTGGATACATGCCCGAGGCGGTCGCTTTAAATATAATGCCCACGGCCACTATAGCATTGACTTTCATGCTCAGTCTGCTCATGATCAGCAAAGTTAAATACGCTTCCTTTAAAGAACTGGAGATGGTAAGGCTGCACCCCTTTTCATCCACGGTAACAGCCATCATGCTTTTTGTTCTGGTGGCTTCCGAACCCAAGTTCATAATTTTTCTCATCTTCATGACCTATGTCATTTCAGGGCCGGTATATACCTATGTTTACCTGCGCCTGCGCAAACCTTCCAGTCTACGGGACCCCCGAAAGGAGTTCCCGTAACAGTTCAACAACTCACAAAATCCCAGGGATTTTTTCAGGCTGTGATTTCAGGATTCAGTTCCCTGTCCTGTTTTCACCTTGCCTGGATCATGGACTTTTTGTCTGGCCTGTAATATGCAGTTCAGGTTCGAAATACAATAATCAGGAGAGAAAAATGTCTGATAAGGTCTATATTTTTGATACTACTTTGCGCGATGGCGAGCAGTCTCCCGGAGCAACCATGAATGCCGGGGAAAAGGTACGTCTGGCCAGGCAATTGGAAAGGCTGGGAGTAGACGTTATTGAAGCCGGATTCCCCGCGGCCAGCAGTGGTGACCTGGAAGCTGTCGCCGAGATATCAGCAACGGTTAAGGATTGCGAGGTTGCCGGGCTGTGCCGGGCAGTAAAACAAGACATGGACAAGGCCTGGGATGCGGTTAAAAGAGCTGCCCAGCCCAGACTGCATACATTTCTGGCCACCTCGGACATCCACATGAAATACAAGCTCAACAAAACCAGGGATCAGGTGCTGGAGATCGCCCACGAAGCAGTCACCTATGCCAGAGGCCTTTGCCCCAATGTGGAATTCTCCGCAGAGGACGCCTCCAGGTCCGAGCCTGAATTTCTGGCCAAGGTGATCCACAAGGCTATCTCAGCGGGGGCCAGAGTAATCAATATTCCTGATACAGTGGGCTATGCCCAGCCCCAGGAATTTGCTGAACTCATCCGCTACCTGCTGGAAAATGTCCCTGACAGCGAAAAAGCCGTGTTCAGCGTGCACTGCCACAACGATCTTGGCCTGGGAGTAGCCAATACCCTGGCCGCTTTGAGGGCCGGGGCCAGGCAGGCTGAAGTCACTCTGAGCGGCATTGGCGAACGGGCGGGCAATGCCGCCCTGGAAGAGCTGGTCATGGCTCTGAATGTGCGCAAGGATTTCTATAATCTGGAAACAAACGTAATAACTGAACAGATTTATCCATCCAACCGGCTTCTGTCCATGATCATCGGCCAGCCCATTCCGCCCTATAAACCCATAATTGGAGGAAATGCCTTTGCCCACGAATCAGGCATTCACCAGGCCGGGATGCTCAAAAACCGCCAGACATATGAAATCATGACCCCGGCCAGCATAGGCAAGGCGGGCAGCGATATTGTCATAGGCAAGCATTCAGGCAGACATGCCCTGAACAAGAAGCTGGAAGAGCTTGGTTATCACCTGACACCGGAACAATTGGCCCAGGTGTCTGAGGCGGTTAAAAATCTGGCGGACAGAAAAAAGCAGATCTACATGGAAGATGTTGAGGCTGTGGTCCTGGAGGAAGTCTACCGCATTCCGGACAAGTTCAAGCTTATTTATCTGAGTTCCATGTCTGGAAACATGGCCATACCAACAGCTGCCCTGAAAATGGAGGTCCTGGGCGAGGAAAAGCTGCTGTCCGATTTCGGGGTTGGCGCCATTGATGCCGTTTTCAATACCATAGACCGGCTGGTGGAAAGAAACCCCAGACTTCTGCGTTATTCGGTCAGTGCCATTACCGGGGGAGCTGACGCCCAGGGTGAGGTCACGGTCAAACTGGAGGACAACGGCATTACTTCCGTTGGTCGGGCGGCGGATCCTGATGTGATCGTGGCCAGTGCCAAGGCCTATATCAACGCCCTGAACCGCCTGGCCAAAAAGGAGACTGATCCCAAGACGGAACAGAGCCGAAATATTCCTTAACTCAGAACTTGTAGCAGCAAGGAGAGATCATCACTGTGGGAAAGAACCTGGCTGAAAAAATACTGCAAAGGCACAGTCCTGAGATATTAAGAGGACCCGGACAGATCATTCCCTGCCGGGTGAGCCTGGTGCTGGCCAACGACATCACCGCGCCTCTGTCCATTGACTCATTCCGCAAAATGGGAGCCAAAAAAGTATTCGATCCCGGCAAGATAGCCCTGGTATGTGATCACTTTACCCCCAACAAGGATATTGCCTCTGCGGAACAGGTAAAAAAAGTACGCTTGTTCGCCCGGGAAATGGGTATCACCCATTACTACGAGGGCGGCACCAGCGGGGTTGAGCACGCTCTGCTTCCTGAACTTGGTCTGGTGGGACCCGGGGACATAGTAGTAGGTGCAGACAGCCACACCTGCACGTACGGAGGCCTGGGAGCCTTTGCCACGGGCATGGGCAGCACGGATATAGCTGCTGCTATGGCCCTGGGAGAGACATGGTTCAAGGTACCGGAAAGCATCAAGGTGAGGATCACTGGAGAGCTTGGCCCATACATCACGGCCAAGGATCTGATTCTGAACCTTATCGGCAGAATCAAGGTAGACGGTGCCCTGTACAAAGCCCTGGAATTCTCAGGCCCTGTGCTGGATAGACTTGATGCTGAAGCAAGAATGACCATGGCCAACATGGCCATAGAGGCCGGAGCAAAAGCAGGGCTTTTCCCTGTAGACGTGATTACCCTGGATTATTGCCGAACCCACGGCCGGAATGACCTAAACACTCTGCAGCCGGACCATGATGCTGCATACTGTTTACTGATGGACATGGACGTGAGCGGGATGCCTCCCCAGGTGGCCTGTCCTCACCTTCCGGACAATGTCAAGGCAGTTGATGAGCTGAAAGAAATCCGGGTGGACCAGGTGGTCCTGGGTTCCTGCACCAACGGCCGCATTTCGGACCTCAGGCAGGCTGCCCAGATTATCAGAGAGCACAAAGTGGACAAAGGAGTGCGTTTCATAGTCCTGCCTGCCACCCCCAAAATATACGCCCAGGCATTGGAAGAGGGGCTGCTGGAGATATTCATGAGGGCGGGGGCAATCATCGGTCCTCCCACTTGCGGGCCGTGCCTGGGGGGCCATATGGGCATCCTTGCTGGAGGGGAAAAATGTCTGGCCACGACCAACAGAAATTTCAAAGGCCGCATGGGCAGCCTGGACAGCGAAGTCTATCTGGGATCGCCCTACGTGGCTGCAGCCACGGCTGTTGCCGGGCGGATCATTCATCCGGAGCGCATATGATGCAGGAGCAAAAAACAAGCATGCACTTTCAGGGCAGAGCCCACAAGGTTGGGGATCATGTAGATACCGATGCCATTATCCCGGCCAGATATCTGGTTACCACTGATCCTTTAGAGCTGGGCCGGCACTGCATGTCCGGGCTGAAGCAAGACTGGATAAAACGGATAAACCGGGGTGACATCCTTGTGGGAGGTAAAAACTTCGGGTGCGGATCTTCCAGAGAACATGCTCCCATTGCCATTCTGGGCGCAGGCATATCCGTGGTAATAGCTCACAGTTTCGCAAGGATATTTTACCGCAACGGTTTCAATATGGGCCTGGTACTTCTGGAAGTGGGAGACAGGGTAAAGGCCATAAACAGCCTGGACCAGCTGGAAGTCAGGGCACTGGACGGTGAAATAATCAACCACTCCACCGGGGAGACCATCCGAAGTCTGCCCGTCCCGGAATTCATGGCCAATATTCTGGCCCGGGGAGGGCTTATCAATTATGTGCGGGAAAAGGTAGGCTGAGAAGCTGTTGTCCTGGAAGAAATTGTTTTCCTGATGCGGCAGACTCCACAGATCCCTGTAGTGGTGGGATAGCCGCAGCAGGAACAGGGTGCCGGTTCTTTGCCCTGTTCCTGGTCCAGGCGGGCAAAGGTATTCCTGGCCCGGTTGAGAAAGCCCTCATAAAAGCTGATCTTGCGACCAGGCTGGTGGTGTTCAAGTTCGTCCAGAATCTTCTTGTAAAAGGTGAAGCTGGCCCCTTTGCTGTAAGGACAGGGAGTGAAACTGTAATCTATCCGGGATAAAAAACTGTAATTGGCTGTTTCAAACTCGCTCAACCGGTACAGTGGCTTGACCTTGCGCACAAAACCCTGCTCATCTGGAAGCAAAGGCCCCTGATCTCCCAGGTAAGCTGTGTCCCATCTTAAGACATTGGAGAACAGCCTGGCTGCCTCATCATCCAGATTATGCCCGGTTGCCAGGACACTGAAACTGTTTTCCAGGGCAAACCTGTTGAAATAGTATCTTTTGATCTGGCCGCAAACCGAACAGACCGGGCGTTTGAAGAACTTTTTGAGCTTTGGGATGGGCAGATCTTCCCTTTCCAGTTCAATAACATGCAACGGGATTTGATAATCTCTGCAGAAGCGGATCACGTGTCCCCTGGCCCGTTCAGAAGATTCAGGTATAGCCAGATCGATATGCAGACCGGTTACATCATACTCCATGTTCTGCAGTTCCCTGGCCAAAGCAAGGGAATCCTTGCCTCCGCTAAGGGCTACAAGGATTCTGTCCTGATTGGTGAAAAGTTTTTTGTCCTTGATGGCCTTTTCCACCTGTCTGCTGAAAAAAACGAGAAAACACTCCGGACAGAAGCCGGCATTGTGTCTGGGAAGAGCTACAGCGGCTTTTGCCCGGCATCTTGTACACTTCATGGTTATCCTCTGGAAACAATTTTTCTGATGGTTATTTTATCTTCAGGATTTAGTTTTCTGTCCGGGGTGAGCAGTTCCCTGTCGCGGATGACCAGTACCTGGCCCGGCCTGATCCCCAGCCTGGACAAAAGAGTGCAAACATTGCCGGCCCTGTCAAGAGTTAGCACCTTGTTTTCAGGTTCAAGAAGGATTTGCATATTCTTACTCTTTTATTTTTTTAAAATTTCTTTTATAATATTTTTTATTTACAACAAAGACTGATGATTGCCATACTTCAGGTCGACCCGGACCTTGTCAGACATCGATCCTGGAGCCGGGCGGAATGCAAGGAGTTTTAAATGAACAAAAAGATCTTAGTGGTGGATGATGAGCTGCACATCCGCATGCTTTATCAGGAAGAATTAGAAAACAGCGGCTACCAGGTAGTCACCTCTGACGGCAGTGAACCTATACTGCCCATTCTTGACCAGGAAAATCCGGACCTGGTGGTCCTGGACATCAAACTGGGGCAGGACAAGTCAGGACTGGATCTGCTTCAGGAAATAAGATCAAGGGACCAGAATCTTCCGGTTATTCTGTGTACAGCATACGACAGCTTCCAGCACGAACTCAAATCCATTGCTGCGGATTATTATGTTGTCAAATCCGTGGACCTGACCGAGCTTCTGGAAAAGGTCAAAACCATTCTGGGTAAACATTAATATTCAGCGAACCCTGATCTGGTACTGGTAAACAGCCCGGTTGTGTTCCTGTAATGTTTTGCTGAACTGATGCGAGCCGTCGTTTCTGGAAACAAAATAATAATAGTTATGATCCTGAGGGTCCAGAGCAGCCTGTATAGAGGCTCTTCCGGGAGAACATATTGGGGTGGGAGGAAATCCCCTGAACCGATAGGTGTTGTAATGGTTTTCACGGTCATCCAGATGACTGCGGCGAAGACGGCCCTCAAAACCCTCTCCCAGCCCGTAAATAACTGTTGGATCGCACTGCAGAAGCATGTTGCTGTCCAGCCGATTATGAAATACTCCTGATACCTTTCTTCTTTCGTGCGCCTTTCCTGTCTCCTTTTCTATGAGTGAACCCAGGTTAACCGTGTCGTATATCTGCTCAAAAGACATACCATTCCATAGATCCCCCGTAGATTTCCAAAACTGATTGATCATTATCCCAATCAGCCTCTCCGCCCCCAGATCCCTGCTGGGAGATAACAAATAGGTTTCCGGAAACAGAAAGCCCTCGGCACTTGTGGCATGAATACCATGCTGGGCCAAAAATTCCTGGTCATGCACCAGATTCCTGAACTCATAAAAATCTACAAGCTCTCTTTCTTCCAGAATGCGACCGATCTCCCACCAGGTCAGTCCTTCAGGAATCTGCAGCCGGTAAAGCACTTCCCTGCCGGAACTGAGGTGCTTTAAAATTTTCTCTACTGACCAGGCAGCATCCACTTGAAAATGGCCGGCCTGCACCCTGATAGCCTGACCAGTAATCCTGCCCCAGAAGTAAAAGACCCAGCCCTTCCTGATAACTCCCTGCTCCTCAAGCTGAGCAGTGGTGTTTTTGAAGCTTTGTCCGGGACTAATACGCACGATTTCCTTTCGGCTATCAGTCCCCTGAGGGGCAACAGCCAGATAGTAAAAATAACCCCCGCCAAAAAGCGCTCCTGCCAATATCAGAACCAAAGAAAACAATAACGCCTTTTTCCAGCTCATTTTTTTTCCGCCTGCTCCGCATCCTTCTGAGCCAAAAAGGTTTCCAGAATAAGCACTGCAGCCAACTGATCCAGGGCCTGCCTTTGCTTTTGTACCAGCACCTTATGCTGCCTAAGGATCTTTTTTCCTTCAAAAGAGGTTAAGGCCTCGTTTACCAAATGTACAGGCAGACCTGTACTGCGCAGAAGGCTCTGACGAAAATTTTCCACCTGCCTGGCAGTCAGGGTTGCGCCTCCTTCCAGCCCCAGGGGCATGCCTAGAACAATGGCCTGAATACCTTCTGTTTCGATAATCCTTAAAAGCTCCTCAAAAAACCTCTCTCTGGTGGTTCGATAAATGGTCTTCAAAGGAAAAGCCAATTTCCCGGACGGGTCGGTAACAGCCAGCCCGACTCTTTTCAATCCGAAATCAATGCCCAGATAACGCATGGAGTCACACCCAACTGCCGGAACATAAATAATGCCATTTTTCAGCCGGCCATTCCTGAAACGCTATCCCTGATACCGTTCCCATTTCCTATCTGAAAACATTTGAACCGGACGTACAAAAATGTGCGGTACAGGTTTGCTGTATCTTAAAGCTTCCGGACATCCTGGGGAAACTATTCTACAGGAACATCAGCCTGGCGGCAAGAGGGGGCAATCTTTGCAGCCCGGAACAATATCCCGGACAGCTTTTTTAAAAGCCGGTTCTCCATGAGAGCCTGTCAAGAGGGGCATCTTTATTAATGGCGATCATTGCTGCAATCAATCCTTCGCGGCTGAAAACAATGCTTGGAGTTGAAGACAGTTCCACATAAGGACTTCCTTCAAGGATTACGGGAACTTCTTCACCCAGGACAACAACTGCTCCATATATTGTATTGTTTCCTCCTGAAAACAGGACAAGATCCTGACCGGCATCCGCTTGGACCATCAACAGCCCTTCAAAATGCATATTGCCGGTAATTCTGGCACCGTTTTTAAGGATCAGAATCCCGGAGCCATTGACATCTTCAACATCAGTGCCTTTGATTACATTGATTCCAGGCTGTTCTCTTGTACCCAAAGTATTAGGAATATGCCCTGCATATACATTATCAGCCAGGTATGCATAGAGTTCTGATTTATTCTCCCAGTCGGCGCTATCAAGCTTACTCTGGCCGATTATTTCCACAAGCCTGTCGTAGCTGTAACCATCTATTGCTGCAGAGTCATCTTCAAGGACAATGTTTTCCTTTTCTACATGGTTATGGAAGTAAATCGGAGAGGCTGCGCCACCGGCAGAATAATAGTCCTGAGGGCTGCATCCGGCACCTGCACACATGAAATCTTCCGGGACAGAATAATTCCGCCCGCTCACAAAGCTGCTGTCTCTGAAAGTCAGGCCGGGAGATCCATTAAAAAGACAAAAAGGTGATTTAAGCTGCATGGAAGAGTCCTTTTCCTTCATCACAACCACCACTTTTTGTTCCGCGGTCTTTTCTCTTCCCACGGCGTCCAACTCAAACCACCGTGCATCTCTATCCGGATGTTTGCGACTGACAATATTCACCGAGGCCAGCTTTACCCCCTCCCGAAAGATTTCTGCTTTTCCTCCCTGAGTATAGATATCTTGAAGATTTTTGTATAGCTGTAATTGGTAATGGCCTACACCTATCATGCCTGGTTCTTCTGCGGCCAGTTCATTTTTGAATCTGTCCATGACAGCTCTTCTGAGAATCTTTGAAGTTAGGGCGATGCCTGTTTCAGCATTGTTAAGGGCCTGATTCTTAAGTTGCAGGTTACGGGCAATTCTCAGGTCTAGATCCGAATCAATGGCAAGACCTGCAACAATTATGCTTGCTATCAACATGAGCAGCAAAGCCATGATCAGGGCTGCACCATGATCTTTTTTATGATTCCGCCATGTCCTGACAAACATGTCATGAATTCCTTCCGGTTAATTCACAAACACCCTGCTCAGGCTCACTTCCAGGTCACCTCTGTACTCCCATGTGACCCTGACCTTAATGATCCCCAGCCCACGCGCCTCCCAGGAATCAGAATCCTCAACCGCGGGTGAAGATCCGGATATGTCCCAATCAATCAAATATTCGCGACCACCAATATGCATGACAGCGCCACCAGTACATGAAGACTGACCTTTACAAGCTGCAGCGGGATTGGAGGACAGTTCTTCCATCATGGACTGAGCCAGTTCAGCAGCCACAGTCATGGTCCGGCTCTGACCGCGGTTCAGGATCGAACTCTGCTGGGCGCCCATCCAGCCTGCAACAGCAATAAGCAGAATAAGCGCAGCTATGAGTACTTCAACCAGGGTAAAGCCGCTCTTTTGGTTTCTGGAAGCTTTCGGATTAAACAGCATTCTATTTCTGTCCTGCCCTGTTTGTAAAAAATGCATTGCGCAAATACACCGTTCCCGTACTGACCATGCGCACATGGCCATCATCAAATGGTCCGGCCCGGTACACGACTTCCTGGTTCTGTTGATCCCTTATTTCAAGAGTCTGTGTTTCATGAGCCCTGACTGGGTTACTGCTTTTTCCAAGAACCCAGAATCTTATCTTGCGGATGTCCTGCAAAGAATCCTTTCCCGGGTCATCCTGCCAGCCATGATCCTCGGTGTAATACTGAAAACGGATATGCTCGATTCCTTCTGCAATGATCCAGTAAAGAGAAGAGCCGTATGCAAAATTCTGCAGAAACAGGAGTGATTCTTCACTGCTTTGGGATATCTTTATGCGGACAGGCGAAACCATGAAGACCTTGTTGCCGGACATGACTCCAGCCAGGTCTTCAAAAAAAGAAACCTCTCTGCCATTGACTGTTTTAACCTGAAAATACCTGTTGCCTTGCAGGCTGGGGAAAAAGGACAGGTATCTCTTGAACTCTCCTCCAGCAGTGACTGACGGACTTGGATCCCTGTCCAGCATGATCCGGTCTTTCTCAAGGACCTCTGAAACACTGCCGATCTTCTTAAATCCGTAGGTCAAGATCAATGAATCACTCTTCATATCCGTCCCGGGAATATCATGCCTTTCAACGTGGGATATAAACGAAGAAATCTCAATGGTCCCATTATCTGGATCAACTCCGGACATAGTCCGGTCATCATCAAATGAATCATAACATCCTAAGCCGGCATGGCGCAGAACATTCTTCAGCCTGTCCACGGCAACTCTGAGGTTCATCTGCACCTTTATCCTGGCCTCCTCAGCCGCTGACATCCTGTTGTGCGAGATAAAGGCAGCAACCATCCCGGCGGAGATGATCGATATGGCCGCCAAGGCAATGAGAATCTCTACCAGGGTCAGTCCTTTTTTATCTCCAGTCCAACTTACTCCAGCCATATACTGCCCGCAGGATTAATTCTTATACTGATTCTGTTTCCTGAAGAATCTCTTAAATGATAATGACTGTTTGGGGCTGTGCCCAGCGGAGAAAAGCTGACAGTATAGCCTCCCTGGGGCAATGCTCCTCCACCAGAAAAAGTCAGTTGAAACCCTCTTTCTGAAATCAGGACTACTGAACCATGTCTGTTTTCGTATCTGTCGGTCCACAGTCTGACTGAAGCGGTTTCATTGGTCCTGATGGCCTCCATCCGAGCATCAGACAATGTGGAACGCAGGTTTCTCGCCTCCTGCCGGAGCCGGTAGTCATCTGCATTTATATGATGGATGCTCATGCTGACAAGGATAGAGATGAGAAACAGAACTACCAGCAGTTCCATAAATGTCAGGCCCATTGATCTGGTGCGGGTGAGTGTTTTTTGATCCTGCTTCATGGCATCTGATCAGGCAGATAGGATTCAAAAAATTTTGGCTCTTCGACGTATGCTGTGGAATTGTTATGGCACTATACTATATCTTTCCAGCTCCGGGGTTCTGGATACGGCTCTTAATTTTTAAGTGGATATAAAATCCACACGTTGCGTTGAGGAGCCAAAATTTTTTATTGCCAGGGAAAAATCTTTTTTTTAATTTAAGCTATATTTAAAATTTATAATGATAAATGGCAACAATGCACGGGGATTGAAATCAAGCCGTCCGTATTTTTTGTTTACCAGGGCACTTCTTTGAGGCGCAGGCATAATCATCTTCATCAGCAGAGGTTTTGGTCATCTCCAGGAATTAAAGCTTGTCCAAATTTTAAAAAAGGAGGCAGTTATGAGTCTTTTCAAAACCAGGACACATGGCTTTACCTTGATCGAACTGCTGATCGTAGTGGCCATCATCGGAATTCTGGCTGCCATAGCTATTCCCCAGTACGGCAAGTACCGCGTGAATGCGGCAATAGGCTCTCTGGAGGCGGATATGCGGACCTGCATGAGCGAGGCCTTTGCCGAGTGGAGTGCCGGAAACCTGGAAAATGGTTATGACTGTGTAGCAGAAAATATACTGGATGTTGATGCCGGCACTGCAGGATTCACCTTTGATGCAGAGGGCGACCCGTCTCTTGAATTCGAAGGGATAACTGCATACGGTGGGGTCTCCAATCTCAGTGTAGACTGCGATATTGAGGAAGGCAGAAGGATTTCCTGCTTTGAGGATGATGAAGTTTAACAGCCTGAACTGTTGACTTTTCTCTGCACAGATCAATGCCTGCTGCCCTTCTAAGTATTCCCCCGCCCGGAATGCCGGTGCGGGGGAATTTTTGTTTTTGCCTGTATTTTTTTTCTCAGGATTCGCAGTCATATAAAATAAAGCATGGGATAACGTATCGAGCTGACAGGCATTAACTCGCTGCAAAGGCTGAAAAAAAAGCATTCTAACCCGGCGGTTATTGGACATTTTTCATGCTATGGTATACATGTGCAAGTACCCAAGTCCAATTTACCATATGGCTAACATGAACTCTGAGAAAATACAAAATCTTCATTCTGAGAACCTTCTGGTCCACTTTCGCAGGATTGAGCGTCTCAAACAGGAGGCCACCAGGCACTTTTCACTGGACCTGAACCAGAGGCAGATGTGCGATCTTGAACTTCTGCTGAACCGGGCCTTTTATCCTCTGGCAGGCTATATGGAGCGTGAAGATTACGAATCAGTGCTGAACCATATGCGGCTATCCGACGGCACTGTCTGGCCCATTCCAGTAACCCTGGATGTATCCATGGATACGGCCCAAAAGCTTGAACCAGGTCAGCCTCTGGCCCTCAGGGATGAAGAGGGCTTCATGCTGGCCGTGCTCACAGTAAAGGAAGTATGGCAGCAGGACAGACAAAGGCATGCCCTGGCTGTGTTCGGAACCGATGATCCCCGCAGGCATCCAGGGGTATACAGGCTCTTTCATGAGACAGAAGCCTGGTTTGTGAGCGGCACACTGGAAGGCCTGCATCTGCCCATGCACTACGACTTTACAGAACTGCGCATCACTCCGGCCGAAACACACCGGGTCTTTACCCAGAGAGGCTGGCGCAATGTGGCCGGCTTCCAGACTGAAAGGCACCTGCATTGCGCCCACAGAGAGATGGTCCTGCGCGGGGCCAGGGAGGCCGGGGCCAATCTTTTTATTCACCCGGTTGCAGGACGGGCCGGGCCCAATGACCTGGACCATTTCACCCTTGTCCGCTGCTACCAGGAATTTATCAAAAATTTTCCCAAAAACATGGTTCAGCTTGGCCTGCTTCCCCTGGAACGGCGCCTGGCCGGACCCAGACAGGCCCTGTGGGAGGCAGTTATCCGCCGCAATTACGGTTGCACCCACTACATGGTCAGTGAAGACCACGGTGATCCCTTTGCCGGCAACAGCCAGGAAAGATTCTATCCCTTGGGGGCCGCCCAGGAACTGGTCAAGTCCCTTGAGGATGAAATCGACATCAGAATGATCCCCCTGAAAAAAATGGTCTACGTGGAGGATAAGGCCCAGTACTTTCCCCTGGATCAGGTAGACCCCGGCATGCAGGTCAAGGAAATCTCCTCTGCAGAGCTGAGGCGGAGGCTGGAATTCGATCTGGAGATCCCTGAGTGGTTCTCCTTTCCAGGTGTGGTCCTGGAGCTCAAAAAGGCCTATCCCCCGCGTCATGAGCAGGGCTTTACAGTATTTATCACCGGCCTTTCGGGTGCAGGCAAATCAACCCTGGCCAAGGTTCTGTACGTTAGATTCATGGAAATGCGAGAACGCCCGGTAACTCTTCTGGATGGAGACATTGTGCGCAAGAATCTTTCCAGTGAACTGGATTTTTCCCGAAAGCACCGCAATCTCAATGTCCAGCGCATAGGCTTTGTAGCCTCGGAAATCACCAAGAACAGGGGCATAGCCTTATGTGCTCCCATCGCCCCTTTTGCCCGGTCCAGGCAGACAGCGAGAGAAATGGTCGCTCCTCATGGAGGATTCATTGAGGTCTACATGAGCACTCCCCTGGAGATATGCGAGCAAAGGGACCGAAAAGGCATATACGCCAAAGCCAGAGCCGGGATCATAAAAGGCGTTACAGGAATTTACGATCCATACGAACCCCCGGAACAGCCTGAGCTCAAAATAGACACCACCAGTTTGACTCCTACTGAAGCCGCCCAGGAGGTTTTTTTGTTTCTTGAAGAGCAGGGGTATATCCGTTAACCTGCTCTGTAAGTGTTGGGGCATGAATAATCCAGACATTATTTTCAGGAAATCAAAAATAAGCAGGACCTTCAACCACCTGGAAATCTCAAGAATCTGCCTGCAGAAGAATAAATTCCTGCAATGCATCCACCAAATCAGTATGCCGTAAAGTAAAATCAAGCCTCGCTCAAAATGCTCAGGTAGAAAGGGCCATGAAAAACAAGGTCATTTACATTTCAGGCGGCTGTAAAAGCGGAAAAAGCAGGTTCGCCCTTCAACTGACCCGGGAATACGAAAAAAAGGTTTTCATAGCTACTGCTGAAGCCATGGACAGGGAAATGCGCGAAAGGATCCGCCAGCACCAGGAAGAACGCGGCCCAGGTTTTCTGACCATTGAAGAACCGCTGGAAGTGGGTAGAACCCTGTTTGAACTGTTTCCCGGCACTGAAGTGGTGATTATTGACTGCCTTACTGTATGGGTAGCCAATTTGATGCACTACAGGCTGACAGACAGGGAAGAGTGCATTCAGCTGCAGGATCTGCTCCAGGCCCTTGAATCTCCGCCCTGCGACATAGTACTTGTAAGCAATGAACTTGGCATGGGTCTGGTACCGAGGGAAGTTCATGCCCGCAGGTACAGAGATATCATGGGGCAGGTCAATCAGCAGGTGGCATCTCTTTCTCATGAAACCTACTTCGTGGTCAGCGGTATACCGATGAGACTCAAGTAGACCCGGGCCTACACCATGACCAGGCTTGAACTTTAATCTTCTTAAAGTACATTTTTTATTGTGCTTAAATTCATTCATTCCGCAGACATACACCTGGATAGCCCCCTGCACGGCCTGAGCCGGTACGAGGGGGCCCCGGTCCGGGAAATACGAGAGGCCACCCGCAAAGCACTGGCCAACCTGGTGGAATATG
Organism: Desulfonatronospira sp.; assembly: GCA_003551155.1. GTDB lineage: Bacteria > Desulfobacterota > Desulfovibrionia > Desulfovibrionales > Desulfonatronovibrionaceae > Desulfonatronospira. The sequence continues at coordinate 28,298 of PUMA01000180.1, read as the reverse complement.
TTGTGGAGCATGGCATCCCTTTGTTGATCATAGCCGGAGACATTTACGACGGGGATTGCCCGGATTTTCAGACCCTTCTGCATTTTTCCGGGCAAATGGCCAGACTCAGGCAGGCCGGAATCAGGGTAGCGCTCATCCGGGGCAACCACGATGCCCAAAACAGGATGACCAAGTCTCTGAACCTGCCGGACAATGTTTACACCTTTTCCTCCAGCCGGCCTGAGACGTGGGAGCTGCCCGATCTTGGGGCGGCGATACATGGTCAAAGCTATGACCGGGAAGCAGTTCTGGATAACCTGGTGCTTGACTACCCGGATCCGGTGCCTGGGATGTTCAACATCGGTCTACTGCATACCTCCCTGACCGGTAGGCCGGGACACAGCAGATACGCACCCTGCGAACTGAAGCATCTTCTGGCCCGGGGCTATGACTACTGGGCTCTGGGCCACGTTCACCGTCATGAAATTATTCACGACAACCCTCTGGTCATCTTCAGCGGATGCATCCAGGGCCGCCATATCCGCGAACAAGGTATCAAGGGCTGCATGCGGGTGGATGTGGATGCTTCAGGCCAGGTAAATTTTGAGCGCGTGGAATTGGATGTTCTGCGGTGGCAGACCCTGGAGCTGGATATATCCGGCCTGGACAGCCAGGATATCATTCTGGAAGCTTTGGAGCAGGAATTTAAAAACTTACTCGCCGAACAGCCTCAGGAAAAACTTCTGGCACTGCGCATAAAGCTGTTGGGCTCCACCCCGACCCATTCCCCGTTGTTTCACGATTATGACGGCCTGCAGGCTGAAATCCGGAACATGGCCATGGATATTTCCTGGCAGCGCATCTGGGTGGAAAAAATTCTCAACCACACAACTCTGGCCCTGGACTGGGATGAACTCAAGCAAGGCCACACCCCCCAGGGAGAACTCATCAACTATCTTGAAAGACTGGAATTTGATTCCGTAGCATTTGAAGAGCTGAACCCAGACTTTACAGACCTCAGGGCCAAACTGGCCGGTACGGGCGCGCACATGCCGGATCCTGCCGATGCAGATACCAGGCGGGAACTGCTGCACCGATCCAAAAACATTCTCATGGCCCTCATGAGCCGGGACTATGAACCCGGCGGAGATTCGTAATCCGGAAGCCAGTACGTGAAAATCAATAAGCTCAATCTCATAGCCTACGGCCATTTTACCAATAAAGAGCTGGTCCTGGATGCAGAGGACAGGCTGCACCTGGTTTTCGGCCCCAATGAAGCCGGCAAGAGCACCGCCCTGCGGGCCTTGAGCAGATTTTTCTTCGGCTTCGAGCACAAATCTTCGGACGCGTTCCTGCACCGGAACAAACATCTGGCAGTGGGAGTTCAGCTGGTACTTCCTGATGGAGAGACCCTGGAACTAACCCGCTGGAAAAGGCGCAAGAACGATCTGGTGGACGAAACCAATCAGCCTGTGGATCCCGGGTTTATGACCAGGATAATGTCAGGAATGAATCAGGAAATGTTTGCCAGCCTTTTTGGAATCAGTCACAACACCCTGCGCCTGGGCGGAAACGATCTGCTCCGCTCCGGGGGACATCTCGGCCGGACCCTGTTCGCTGCCGCCTCGGGCATAATGCACTTGCGCGAGATGCAGAACAAGCTGCAGGACAACATGGACATCCTATTCCGGCCTCAGGCTCCCAAGAGCCTGATCATGCAGAAAAAAAATGAACTGGACCGGTTGAACAGAGAGCTACGCCAGGCTTGCGTCCGGCCTGGACAGTGGCGGGAGTTGCAGGAAAATTTGACCAAAGCACAGAGGGAGAAAACAAAAATCCAGGTCAGGCTGAAGGATTCGGCCACAGAACATGCCAGACACTCCAGGTACATGCAGGCTCTGCCCATACTGGCCAAACGCCGGGACCTGATGCGGCAATTGGAGGAACTCGAATCCGTGCTCCTGCTGAATCAGGAATTCAGCAAACGCAGGATGGAGATACGGGCCGACTTGGGGCATGCCCTGCAGGAACGCACCAGGCTTGAGAACCGCAGCCGGGAAATTTTGAATGAATTACAAAACATAAGTATCCATTACCCCCTGCTGGAGCTCGAACCCCGCATCAAGACCCTGCAGCGGGAAGTAGCCCTGGTTGGGCAGTTACGGGAAGAGCTGGAGCGCATCAGGACCAAGGAACTGGATGTGCAGCGCTTGATCCGGGAAAAGAGCTCCCTTCTGGGACGCGTTTTCAGCATGGAGGAGCTTGAAAATCTGGCGGTTACCAAGAATCACCACCTGATGATCCAGGAACTTATCAAGGAACGAAGCGCTCTGGACCAGCAAAATACCCAGGTCAGGGAGACCATGCAGGACCAGGCAAAAAACATGCGCCAGGCCCGGAAAGAACTACAGCGGCTCCCCCGGCCCATCAAAATCGACTTTCTGGAACTTGTCTGCAAAAGACTGGCCGCTGTCCCGGATCTGGAAGAAAAAAGCCGGAACTCCCGTGAACATATTCAGACCCTGTGCCTGGATCTGGAACGCAGGGTCAAATCCCTGGGGCTGTGGCGCAAAGATCCTCAGGAATTGCTGTCCCTGCCCCTGCCCCTGCCTGAAAGCATAAGCCGCATGGATGAGGTGCTGTCCCAGGCCCAACGCAGGCATGAAAATGCGTCCAGAGAGGTCAGGGAGATCCAGCAGGCCATTGAAGACCGTAAAAACAGCCTGCGTAAACTCGACCAGGAACAGCCTCTGCCCGGTCCGGAAGCACTGCATGACCGGCGCGCCCTCCGGGATCAGGGCTGGCGTCTGGTGCGCAAATCCTGGCTGGAAAACCGGGAGGATTCGGCGGAGATAAAGAGCTTTCTGGACAATACCGGTTGCACTGATCTGGCTTCCGGGTTCGAGGCCGGCATGCGCCTGGCGGATGAAACAGCAGATATCATGCTGGAAAAATCCGGTCAGCTGGCCCGGAGCAAGGCCCTGCGGGAAGAGATCCAGGCAGGGGAACAGGAGCTGTCTACAGCCTGGCAGGAATTGGAGCAGGCCCGCCAGGAAGAAGAAGAAGGAGAAAAAAAGTGGCAAGAATTGTGGGCCAATGCCGGTATCAATCCGCTCTCCCCCAGGGAAATGCAGGGATGGCTGGGCCGGGTCCAGGAGATCATTCGTCTGGCCGGGGAAAAACAAACACAAGAAAGGGTCCTGGAAAAAGCCCATGCCAGCTTGGACGCCCTGTTCAACGAAGGACTCCAGGCTCTGGAACAGGCTGGTTATTCAGACCCCCGGCCCGCTGATGTCCAGGTCCTGGCCCAAATGATGGAAAAGATTTTGGACGAAATCCGGCAGGCAGGCTCCAGACGCGCACTGTTGCAGCAGGAAGCAGACAGGGCTTATCATTCTTTGCGTGCTGCAGCGCGCAAACAAAGACAAATCCTCAGAGAAGCGTCCAGGTGGCGGAAGAAATGGAAAACAACCCTGGAATCCATGGGACTCAACCCTGAAAGGGATCCGGAAACCGTTCAGGAAGAAATCGAGATTCGCCAGGAGATTTATACTGCCTGGAGCAAACTGCAGGGTCTAGGACAAAGAAGAAGCGAACTGGGGGAAAGGCTAAAGGATTTTCAGGAGCGGGTGGACCAGTTGGCCAGGCAACTGGGCCGCACCTTTGAGCAGACCCCGGCTGGTGAAGTCCTGGCCGTACTCAGCAGAGAACTGGAACAGGAACAGGAAAAACTGGCCGGCAAAAAATTCAGGGAAAAAGAACTGCGCCAGACTGCAGCCGCCCTTGATGAGCTGAATTCGCGCATTGCAGCCCGGGAAAAAGAACTTGACCTCCTGTGCCGCGAAGCCGGAGCAGTGCACCCGGATGAACTGCCCGAGCTGGAGCAAAAGTCCCAGCGCAAGCGGGATCTGTCAGCCGAGGCCGAACGTCTTGAGGACATCCTGCAGGATCTGGCCGGAGGACAGGACCTCCAGGAATTCATGTCCCAAGCCGGTTCATTCCAGGTCCATGAACTTCAGGCCGGGCTGGAGGAACTGGAGGCGGAAAAAGAGCGGCTGGAAAAGGACCGGGATCAATTCATTGCCCGCATAGCAGGACTGGAAAAAGAACTCCAGGAGATGGATGGAACCTCCAGGGCCGCTGAAATAAGGCAGCAGATCCACGAAGTACGTGCAGAGCTGGAACAAGAAGTGCTGAAGTACGTGGAACTGCGCCTGTCCAAAACCGTTCTGGATGCTCAAATGGAGCACTTCAGGAAGGCCAGTCAGGGTCCGGTGCTGGACATGGCCGGTCAATACCTGGAAAGCATAACTATGGGTTCTCTTAGTGCTGTGTATGCTGATTATGATTCAAGGGGCGATCCAGTGCTCAAGGCCCAAAGACCCGACGGCACCGGACTGGGAATGGAGGAGCTCAGCGACGGCTCCAGAGACCAGCTTTTTCTTGCCCTGCGTCTGGCCGGACTCAACCACTACCTGGAACACAACCCGCCGTTTCCTTTTACTGTAGACGATATCCTGGTGCACTTCGACGACCGCAGGGCCGGACGCACCCTGTCCCTGCTGGCCGGGCTGGCCTGCAAAACCCAGATCATCTTTTTCACCCATCACCGCCACCTCGTGGATTTGGCCCGAAAAAACCTGGACCCCAGGCGCCTCCAGGTTCATGAATTGTGAAGTCCATATATTTTTTCGATAATATATTCAAGGCGTACCATGTCTTTAGGCAGCACATTCCAGCCTGGCCTTTTGCAGGACATCTATCCTGACACATGGGGAGCCCGGCTAACTCGGTAGTCATCAGGGCTGCACACTCAACTTTTCCCCAAGTTTCCCTGAAAGCGGTCAATAATGTGCCGGTGTCATGCTCAAGCCGCCTGCCCGGCTTTCATCTTAAAATGCCACCTGGACCATTTCACCTTAGACCGGTCTTAAAGCCTGCACGAGGATCATCCCAGGCGGACGCCGAAGAAGAACTCCCCCAGTTCTTCTTCCACCGGGGTTATGTAGGTATGAAGCTGCTCAAAATCCCTATGCGACAGGAGAAACTCCTCCACCTGCCTTTCGTTCTCGGCCCGGCTCAGGGTGCAGGTGAGATAGACGATCTCTCCGTCCGGCGGCAGGACCCGGGCAGCAGATGCAAGCAGCTCCTTCTGCACCCCGGATAAATACCTGACGTCCCCGGGGGTGCGTTTCCACTTGGTGTCCGGCCGGCGGCCCAGGACCCCAAGGCCTGAGCACGGGGCATCCACCAGGATGGTTTTTGGCCTCTTCTTCAGGGGAGGCTTCTGTCCCAGGGCCGCAAATACCTGCATGCACTGACCCTGCCCCCGAACCAGGCCGGCAAGTCCCTCAAGCCTGCCCTTGTCAGGATCAGAGGCCCAGACCGAGAGTCCAGCCGTGCTCATGAGCAGGGACTTGCCACCCCGCCCGGCGCACATATCCCACACCGGCGAAGTCCACTGCTTTAACCCCAGCTCCCAAAGCGCCTTCTGCCCGGCAAAACTCTGCCTGAAGACCAGTTTTTGCTTCTCCAGATCATCCAGACCCGGATAGTTGTCCCGGAGCAGGACGGAAGGGCCCATTCTCTGCACCACCCATGTACTGTCCAGCTCAAGGTCTTCCATCCCCGGGGCCAGCCTGATTCCTGTAGCCGGCTTTTGCAGGCTACTACGCAGATACTCGTGAGTCAGGTCCTGTCCAAAATCCTGCATCCACATCTTTACCAGCCAATGTGGACAGGAGTAATACCTGGACCAGAAAAGCATCCGTCCGGGATTGTCTTTTTGAAAAAAACCGGGATCATCCACGTCCACGCCCGGGACTTTGCGCAGCACGGCGTTGACCAGCCTGGACATTCCCGGGCCGAAGTTCTTACGGGCCAGGTCCACTGCTCTGGATACTGTGGCGTAATCAGGTACACGGTCCAGAAAATGAAGCTCGTACGCGGCCAGGCCCAGAAGGTTCCTGGCCTTTGCCGGCAGCCTGCCCGGGGTGCTCAAGAAAAAATCGACCACGAAATCAAGACGGCCCTTGTAGCGCAGGTATCCGTATGCCAGTTCTGTAATCAGGGCCCTGTTCCTGGAATCCGGCACCGTATCCAGCGCCTGGTCCAGGACCATCTGTAGATCCCGGCCTGGCTTGAGACTTGTGCTGACCACCTCCAGGGCTGTACTGCGGGGTTCTGGATTGAGGGACATTGTCTTTTATGATCTGCATCCTGGACATTTTTGCTGCATAAACCAGCTGCTGCAAGACACGCCCCTGGGACACAAACTGCTCAATCTCTCACATGAAGCTTCTGGACAAACTTGTCCAGGGCCAGGCGAACATGGTCCTGAGCCACCTGAGTGTCCAGGCAAGGCCCCCTGGGCCGTTCATTGAGAACGCCGTAAACAGGAATTGGATAGGCATCCTGGATCCCGCTGGACAGATCCCGCTCACAGGCCACGGCTACTATAAGCCGGGGCCGGATATTGACCACAATTCTGCGGGCTATGGTACCGCCGGTGGCAATAGCCATATGCACCCCGTACTCGTCACTGAGATCCAGAAGCCCGGCAATACTGCACTCACCGCATCTTTTGCAGTTATACACATTATAGGTCAATCTGCGGCTGCACAGACTGTTCTGAAGACAATGGGGCATGAGCATGAGAACCTTTTCCGGGGGATATCTGCGGTTCTCGGACAGGACCAGTTCATTGTTTACCTTGATGAATGAGGCCCTGATCTTCTGCTTGGGAATACGCAAAAGCATTCCCATGATTGTCATCAGGGGCAAAAAGAACTTGATGCTAATTCCCCGAAGCTTCTGAGAGAATAAAACCGGCCTCTTAAGGAGAATATTCAGGACCAGTCCCAGGGAAGCCCAGAAAATAAAGGCTATGACAAGGGCAATTGCAGTGCCCAGAATCCAGGGTGCCCAGGGGTGAATGTTGTCCAGGCCCACATAAGGAATATACCAGATGAGAAGCAGCCCCAGGCACACGGAGATCGAAGTCCCGATTATAAGCCCTATGAACAGCCTTTTTCTGGCTTCAATAGAATCCTGGATCTCTTTTTCCAGAAAGTTCTGAGTGTTGTTGGACATGTGGCAAACAGATTCTAATGGAACTGTAACGAAGCATTACTCTTTGCATTTCTGCAAAAAGCCGCAATAAAAGCTCTGGGCACTCATTTCCTTGCCGCTTTCAGGCTGTACCCTGGGTATGAGATAAATTTTATCCTGACATGCAATACCCAGATATCCGTTCTTCACCCCGGTTATGGTGCCGGGTGACATTCCTCCGGGTTTGTCACCCCCGATCTTTCCCGGGGAAACCTTTATTCTCAAAGTCCTGCCGCCGGGCTGGATCCAGTCAAAATAAGCCCCGGGCCAGGGAAACATCCCCCTGATCCGGTTATGCACCTCCAGGGCTGGACGACCCCAATGGATCAGACCTTCTTCCTTGGTCAGCTTGGGTGCGTACACGGCTCTTGAATGATCCTGCTCCCTGGGAACAATCAGGCCCTGCTCCAGACTGTCCAGTACCTGCACCAGCAGTTCTCCTCCTAGGCTTGCCAGCTTGTCGTGCAGGCTCATGGAGGTGTCATTGTCCTCAATATCCAGGGACCGGGCCATCAGAACCGGGCCTTCATCCATGCCCTGGGTGAGCTTCATTATGCTGATTCCAGTCTGTCTCTCGCCGTTTATAATGGCTCTTTGTATGGGTGCGGCACCGCGGTAGCGGGGCAGTAGAGAGGCATGGACATTGAGGGGCATTACCCTGGCAGTCCTTAACACATCTTCCGGCAGGATCAGGCCGTAAGCGGCAACCACAAGATAGTCAGGCTCAAGAGCGGCAAGCCTTTCCAGTTCATCACCGGACTTGAAATCAGATGGCTGGAAAACTGGAAGATCATGATGCAGGGCGAGCTCCTTGACCGGGGAAGAAACAAGCACGCGTCCTCTCCCGCTGGGACGGTCAGGCTGTGTATATACTCCCACAACCATGCCTTTACGCCAGTTCAGCAAGTGCTCAAGTATTGTCCGGGCAAACACGGGTGTGCCCATGAAGATTATTCTTTTTCCCTGGCCAGCCATTTGCTTAATTTCTTGTCATATATGGCTCTTTTAAGCCGGCTTATATGGTCAATAAACAATACACCGTTCAAATGATCAATCTCATGCTGCAGGCAGACCGACCAGAGTCCCTGGCCTTCCTGTTCCACCTGACGGCCCTCAAGGTCCAGGGCCCTGATCATGATCTTTTCAGCCCGGGTAACCTTGGACTGATATCCTTTTACACTCAGACATCCCTCTTCCGTGCTAATCTCGCCCTCGGACCAGATGATCTCAGGATTCACATAAGTTACCAGTTCTTCCCGATTGTCAGGACCGCTTAAATCCACTGTAACCAAGCGCAGGCTCTCGCCCACCTGGGGAGCAGCCAGACCAATCCCCCTGTTTTCGTACATGAGCCTGGCCATGTCCCGGGACAAATCATGAATGAAAGAATTAATCGTGTCCACTGGTCTGGCCTTCTGCATCAGGATCCTGTTGGGGTAGGTAAGTATCTTTCTGGCCATGGCTAATTATCCAGGACTTTCTCCTGCTCCCGCAGGCGGATGCCCAGCTCCCTGAGCTGTCTGGGGGCAACACCTGCCGGGGCCTCGGTGGTCAGGCAGGCAGCCTTCTGGGTCTTGGGAAAAGCTATGACATCGCGAATGGAAGAGCAACCAGCCATAAGCATGATCAATCGGTCCAGACCAAAGGCTATGCCTCCATGGGGTGGGGCTCCCTGCTCCAGAGCCTGGAGCAGAAATCCGAATTTATCTTCTGCCTCATGCTTGTCAATACCCAGAGCAGCAAACATCCTCTCCTGATCTGCCCGGGTATGTATACGAATAGATCCCCCTCCAACCTCCTGACCGTTGATGACCATATCATATGCCCTGGCCAGAACTTCGCCGGGATTTTTTTCCAGAAGCTCCATATGCCCATCCTTGGGTGCAGTAAAAGGATGGTGTCTGGCATTCCATCTCTTTTGGTCCGCATCCCATTCAAGCAGTGGAAAATCCATGATCCAGATGGGAGCGAAGGTGTTTTCCGGGATCAGTTTGAATCTATGAGCCAGCTTGAGACGCAGATATCCCAGAGAATTATTTACTACTTCAGGAGAGGCAGCCTGAAAGAAAACAATATCACCGGGTTCCAGATTCAGAACCCTGGTCAGATCGGACCGCTCTGCATCGCTTAAGAACTTGGCTATCGGAGACTGCCATTCATTGTCCTTGACCTTGATCCAGGCCAGTCCCTTGGCTCCGTAAATACTGACAAAATTTGTGTAATCGTCGATTTCCTTGCGGCTTAATTCCCCACCACCAGGAACGCGCATTGCCTTGACCATTTCGGCTTTTGCAAACAGGTTGAATCCGGATCTGCGCACCACATCCGTAACATCCTTGAGTTTCAGATCAAAGCGCACATCAGGTCGGTCAAGACCGTAATCTGCCACTGCCTGGACATAGTTCAGGCGCAGAAAGGGGATTTCCAGCTGTACTCCGAGAACCTCCTTAAAGAGTCCGGCAATCATATTTTCAGCCTCGGACATGACCCCTTCTTCTTCCACAAAAGACAGCTCCATATCCACCTGGGTAAACTCGGGCTGGCGGTCAGCACGCAGATCCTCATCCCGGAAGCATTTGACTACCTGGTAGTAGCGGTCCAGCCCGGCACACATGAGAAGCTGTTTGAACAGCTGCGGAGATTGAGGCAGAGCGAAAAAATGGCCCGGGGAAAGCCTGCTGGGAACCAAAAAATCCCTGGCACCTTCAGGCGTGCTCCTGGTGAGCACAGGTGTTTCCACTTCAACAAAACCTGATGCTTGCAGATGGGCCCTGATCTCATGCACCACCTGGCTGCGCAGAAGTAAATTTTTGGCCATAATCGGACGTCTCAGGTCCAGATACCTGTATTTGAGACGCAGATTTTCTGCTGCTTCCACTCGGTCCTCAATGAGAAACGGGGGGGTCTTAGAGCGGTTCAGCAGTTTGAATTCCCTGACTGCCACCTCAATGTCCCCGGTCCTGAGGTTGGGGTTGACCATATCTTTCGGCCTTTGACGCACCACCCCTCTGACCGCAATAACATACTCGCTGCGCAGGGCATGAGCCTCTTCCAGGGCCTGGGCATTCAGCTCGGGGGTGAAAACCACCTGGGTAAGTCCATCACGGTCTCTGAGGTCGATAAAAATCAGCCCCCCATGATCCCGGCGGTATTGTACCCAGCCCATCAGACAAACTTCGCGGTCTTCATGCTCCAGGTTCAATTCCCCGCAACCATTTGACCTGACCCACCAGCCCAGAGGCTGGATCTGCAAACTGCTCTTAATGTCATCCATTTGCAATTATCCTGTTGAAATTGAGGGTTACAAATCTAATGATGAACAAAATTTTCAGCCCTGGATTTGAGGTTCAATCCCAAGGCCTGCTCTACATCCTCCTGGCTCACCGCCCTCTGCACTCCGGTGGACATGTCCTTGACCTGAACCTGACCTCCTTTTAATTCGTCCAGGCCAATAAGCAGACAGGTCTTGACGTTTTTTTTGTTGGCCGAACGCAACTGGCTCTTGATACTTTTTACCTGGAAGCCCATCTCCCCATGAAAGCCTTTGCCGCGCAGGCGCTGAGTCAAGATCATAGCCTTTTCCATGGCATCCTGGTGAAGAACGGCCAGATAAAAATCCAGAGGCCTTTCCTGTATATTCTGAAGAAGAAGGGCCAGCCTTTCCATGCCGCATGCAAAACCGATTCCCGGCACATCAGGTCCGCCAAGATCCCTTACCAGTCCGTCATACCTACCACCACCGGCGACTGCTGACTGAGCCCCGATGTCTGCGGATATGACCTCAAAGGTTGTTCTCTGATAGTAATCCAGGCCCCGTACCAGATAAGGGTTCAGTTCATAGTCAATATTGAAATTTTCAAGGATCTCCAGGACATGTCTGAAATGCACCCGGCACTCGGTGCACAGGCTGTCCAGGATAAGAGGTGCTTTTGAAGCCACTTCCCGGCATCCTTGGGACTTGCAGTCCAGGACCCGCATGGGATTGCTCATTGCTCTGCGCTGACAGTCAGTGCAAAGACTGTTTTGATCCAGCCCGGCCAGGAATTTTCTGAGACCGGCATCGAACTTTGGTCGACACTTGGCGCATCCCAGGGAGTTTATCTGCATGTTCAGTTTGTGCAGACCCAGATTCTGCAGGTAACTCCAGAGCATGCTCAGAACCTCTCCGTCAGCAAAAGCGGAATCCTCACCCAGCATTTCCACATTGACCTGGTGAAACTGTCGGGCTCTGCCCTTTTGAGGCCTTTCGTACCGAAACATAGGCCCTGCGGTAAAATAGCGGCTAACATTTCCTGATCCAGAGGCCGGGCTGTCAATATAGGCCCGGATAACTCCGGCTGTGGCTTCAGGACGCATGGTCAGACTTCTGCCCTTTCGATCCTGAAACGTATACATTTCCTTCTGAACTACGTCAGTTTCCAGGCCTATGGAACGGGCAAAGAGTTCAGTCTGTTCCAGAATAGGAATTTTTATTTCCTGGTAGGCATATCTGGCAAACATCTGCCTGGCTGTTTCCTCCATAAATACATAAACAGTACTCTCTGGGGGAAACAGATCAAAAAAGCCTTTGATCTTGCTGATTCTGCTCATATCAGATCTTTGTATCCTCCGGCTGGACAACCTGGTCAGGGGAGAGTAAACATTCTTGTCGATGTAATTCAACAATAGCCTGTATACTGTGCGGACAGCAAACCGCCTTAAATCCAGGCCCATTCCAGGGGTTCATATGCTTTTTTAGTGACCCGGATGTTACTTGATTCAGGTTGGCAGTAAATCTATTCAAATAAGCACAAGTAGCTTTAAATGTCAAAATTTCATGGAGAGTATAGGAATGATTCAGGCTTCGTCTATAGTAGGCTATAAGAAAAGCGGCAAAACCGCCCTTCTGATCAAACTGGCCAGAGAACTCCAGAACCGGGGTGTCAGTGTGGCAGCGGCCAAATTTTCCGAACACGGTTTTGATGCTCAGAACACGGATACATCCAGGATGACCGGCCAAGTCAGGGAAGTGATCGGTCTGAGTTCAGAACAGACAATGTGTTGCTGGAGCGAAAAAAGGTATTTGCCGGATCTGATCCCTCTTCTTAAATCCAGGTTTTTGCTGGTGGAAGGCGGCAAGCATCTGGGCTGGCTGCCTCGAATAATGATTCTTAAGAAACCGTCTGATGCTGAAGCCTTGGACAATGGTCTGGCCCTGGCCACCTGGGGCAAGATAAAAACACACTATTTGCCTCATGCAAGCGGAGTGGACGATCTGGCCGACATTGTCCTGTCCAGAGGATTTGCCCTGCCCGGGCTGGACTGCTCCACTTGCGGAAGAAACACCTGCCTGGAACTGGCCCGGGAAATTGTTGCAGGCAAAGCCAGAATCCGGGACTGTCAGGCTCTGAATTCCAACATGAAAATCATGGTCAACGACCAGGAACTGGCCATGAATCCTTTTGTGGAGAGGATCATTTCCAAATCCATTCTGGGCATGCTCTCTGAGCTCAAGGGTTATTCCCCTGGAAAAGTCAAAATATCTATTGATTAGATATACACTCCTGCTTGGTATACCCCCGGCAATGAGTTCTGTGAAAAAGCAGTTACAGTTTTATCGATCTGTGCACTGACCAGGGACAAAGTGCTGAGCTGTTCCCTTCCGGCATAAAAACAGTCCTTTTTCTGAAGCAAGCCCCCCATCTCCAATATATTTTTGAATATGCCGCATCAGGACACCTGCGCATAAAAACAAAGTCCTTCGCCTGTGCTTTATCAGGAAGAACTCTCTCTGCATGCTCAAGTTATCCACATCCACCTCAATCAGTGCTCCGCTCCCAATGTGTTCATGTACTGCCAGCCTTGATGTCACACCTATCCCCACACCAGCCAGGACACATCTCACCAGGGCTTCAGTAGTCTGGACCAGCGTCTTTACAGGAAGTCTGGAAATATCGATTGTGTGCTTCTGCAAGGCCTTTTCCAGGGCCTGTCTGGTTCCGGATCCCTTTTCCCGCATGACCCAGGGCACTTCAAGGAGATCTTTGGGCTGCATTCCTTTCTTGAAATTATGTGCCAGGACCGGGGAGGCAACTGCCAGCAGTTCATCAGTCAGCAACAAAGAGTGCTCTAAATCAAAATGTCCTGCATAACCGCCAACCAGTCCAAAATCCAGATTTCCGGCCAATACATCCTGGCTGATTTTAATGGAATCACCGATACGCATGTCAACACACACATCAGGAAACTTTTGCTTAAAAGAGGCCAAAAGAGAAGGCAGCAGATAATTGGAAGGAATTGTGCTGCCGCCAATAACCACGGTCCCGGTTACCTGATTGGTCAGTTCATGAATATCAGATCTGGCCCTTTCCAGTATTCTGAATATATCCTTTGTGTTCTGATAAAGGACTTCACCGGCCCGGGTAGGGATTATTCTGCGCCCGATGCGGTCAAAGAGCTTAACCTGAAGTTCCTCTTCCAGGCTCAAAATATGAGTGCTGATAGTAGGCTGGGACAAAAAAAGCTCCTGTCCTGCCCGGGAAAAGCTCTGCAGTTCGTAAACCTTGGAAAAGGCCTGTAATTTTCTAAACTCCATTTGTTCCTCTTATCGTTAGAAAAATTCAAGGAACGGATAAATCGATGGGCCAGCTCGTATTTTTAATCAATTAATTAAATAAAGGTTATAGGATAAATCAATATATTTTTTCGCAAAAAAGGGGTCCTGCAAGACCCCGTGATAATCTATTTTTTTGACTGATCAGAGTCTTCCGGAGATTCTTCCCCTGTATCTGTATCTTTTTTTGCTTGAGGATCTTCTGCAGCTGGTGCTTTCTGTTCCGTATCTCTTGCTTCTGCCTGCTCAGAAGGCTTTTCGGAAGAGACATCCACTTTCTCTTCTGAACTTTGTTCGATCCTTTCCTCAGCAGACATGGAATCCGAGGCAGTAGAAGTCTTTTGTTCTGACTCTTGAACCCTTGACTGATCTACAGGAGTCTGTCCGGGCAGTTGTTTTGTCTGGGGTTTGTCTGATGGCTTTTTTACCTCAGGTTCAGCGCCGGTGTTATAACTGAACTCGATCAAGGCCAGTGCTGCACCGTCTCCCCTGCGGGGCTTGGCAAACTTGACCACCCTGGTATAGCCCCCTGTGGCGCTCTCAAACTTTGGGCCGATCTCATCAAAAAGTCTTTTAACCAGCTTGTGGTTGCCTAACACCCTGTATGCTTCTCTTTTTGCACTTAAATCGCCCCTAAGGGCCAGGGTAATCAGTCTGTCCGCCACCTTGGACAATTCCCTGGCTTTGGGCACGGTGGTCCTGATCCTTTCATGGACAACCAGAGATTTAGCCATATTTCTGAACATGGCTTTACGGTGTTCCCAATTCCTGCTGAGAGATCTGCCGGATTTCCTATGCCTCATCTTCTTCTTTCCTTTTAAGCCATTCCTGGTATTTCTGATCGAAGTGTTCAATAGGAGTGTTAAAATCGTATCCCATATTCTCGATTACCCGCCGGATATCCTCCAGAGATTTTCTGCCGAAATTCTTTGTCCTTAAAAGATCGTTCTCGGATTTCTGGATCAACTCACCTACCAGCCTTATACCGGCGTTGCGCAGGCAATTGCTGGCCCGCACAGGGAGTTCGAGCTCCTCAATGGTCTTGAAGAGATTAGGATCCAGCTCATCATCAGCCATGGGATCGCCTGTGGACACATCGGTATGGCTTTCATCAAAATTGATGAAGACAGACAGCTGGTCCTTGAGAATTTTGGCGCTGTAAGCCAGAGCATCCTCAGGCAGAACAGACCCGTCCGTGCTTATTTCCAGAATGAGCTTGTCATAATTAGTCATCTGTCCCACCCTGGCCTGCTCCACTGCATACGAAACCTTGCGGATGGGTGAAAAAGTCGCGTCCATGGCAATAAGACCTATTTCATCGTCAAGACCCTCGTGCAGCTCCGAAGGCACATACCCCTTGCCCATACGAACCTGCAGGCCGATAACCAGATCAACATCCTCGGTAAGGGTAGCGATATGCTGCTCTGGATTCAGCACTGAAACATTCTGGCTGGTCTGAATAGCCCCGGCAGTTACCTGTCCCTTTTGGCCGGCTGCTAGCTTCAGATGCTGCGGTTCATCCCTGGTCATGCTGAAGCGCACCTGTTTGAGGTTCAGGACAATGTCCGTGATATCCTCCACAACGCCTGGAATCGTTGTAAATTCATGCTGGGCGTTCTCGATTCTGATGGCCACTATTGCCGCACCCTGCAGGGATGAAAGCAGCACCCTGCGCAAAGCATTGCCCAGGGTGGTGCCGAAGCCTCTTTCCAGGGGTTCGCAAATGAACTTGCCGTAGTATTTCGAAGATCTGTCATCACGGACCAACTGTTCAGGCCTGACAAGGGTGGACCAGTTCCTGGTGTTGATCAGTTTTTCATTAGCTTGAATAATCATTTCAGCCCCTGTACTGGAAAATATATTTTAACGGCACCCGGACCAGGTATGACCCGGGCACCGATAGTTTCCGCTACTTGGAATACAGCTCGACTATGAGCTGTTCATTAATAGGGAAGGTGATATCTTCCCGTGTGGGCAAAGCCTTAACGCTGCCCTTGAAATCCTGCTCATTGACTTCCAGCCAGTCAGGTGCCCCTCTCCTGGCCAGAACGTCACGGGCCTCCTGTATGACAGGCATCTTTCTGCTCTTTTCAATCACTCCGACAGTATCTCCCTGGCGAACCAATATGGATGGAATGTTTACTCTTTTTCCATTCAAGTGAAAATGGCCGTGGCGTACCAACTGTCTGGCCTGAGATCTGGAGTTTGCAAAGCCCATGCGATAAACTATATTGTCCAGCCTTTGTTCCAGCATTACCAAAAGATTTGTTCCGGTAGCACCCTTCCTGGCGTCTGCAATCTCGAAATAGCGCTTGAACTGTCCTTCCAGCAGACCGTACATGCGTCTTACCTTCTGCTTTTCCCGCAATTGAAGAGCATAATCACTTGATTTTTTTCTGGAGCGCCCGTGTTCTCCGGGAGGATAAGCCCGGCGTTCAAAAGCGCATTTGTCTGTATAGCAGCGATCACCTTTCAAAAGAAGCTTGGTCCCTTCCCTGCGACAGATTCTGCATTTGGATTCTGTATATCTGGCCAACTCGAAAACCTCCTTTTATACCCGGCGCCTTTTGGGCGGACGGCATCCATTGTGAGGGATGGGAGTTATATCCCGGATAAAGGTGACCTTGAATCCCGAGGCATTGATGGCCCGCATGGCTGATTCCCTTCCTGCTCCTGGGCCTTTGACCAGAATGCCCACGGTACGCATTCCATTTTCCTGAGCAAGCTTGGCTGCATTTTCAGCAGCCTTCTGGGAGGCAAACGGGGTCCCTTTCCTTGATCCTTTGAAACCTGCCATCCCTGAACTGGACCAGGCAACAACATTTCCTGTCTGATCGGTAATAGTAACCATGGTATTGTTGAAAGAGGCATTAATATGCACAATACCCGTGGGGATATTCTTTTTTTCCTTTTTCTTCTTGGATCGTTTGGGCTTTGCCATTAATACTCTCCGATTTATTTCTTTTTCTTTATGGTTGTCTTTTTTGGACCTTTCCGGACGCGTGCATTGGTATGAGTCCGCTGACCGCGCACAGGCATGGATCTGCGGTGCCTGAATCCGCGATAACATCCAATGTCCATGAGACGCTTGATGTCGGCGCTCACATCCCTTCTCAGATCACCCTCGACTTTATAGTTGTTTTCCAGTTCATTGCGGATAATGTTGACCTCATCCGCGGTCAAGGTCTCTGTCTTCTTGGTCCAGTCCACCCCGGAAGAATCCAGAATTTTAAGCGCAGTAACCCGTCCTATACCGTAGATATAGGTCAGTGCAATGCCGATCTTCTTCTTCTTGGGCAGATCTACTCCAGCAATACGTGCCATGCTTTCCCCACCTGCTATCCTTGTCTTTGTTTGTGACGCGGGTTGCTGCAAAGTATCCTGAGAACCCGCTTACGTCTGACCACTTTGCATCTGGCGCACATTTTCCTTACTGATGGTCTGACTTTCATGATCAATTCCCCCAAAGCATTTATTCCAAGCTGCTAAGAATATCCGGACCATCCTTGGTAACGGCCACGGTATGCTCAAAATGAGCCGACAGACTCCCGTCCTTTGTTCTGGCTGTCCAGTTGTCAGGCATAATCTGAACCTGATCCGAACCAAGAGAGAACATGGGTTCAATTGCCAGAACCATACCCTTTTTCAAGGGAGTTCCAGACATCCGGCTGGGAACGAAGTTGGGCAGTTCCGGCTTTTCATGCAGACTGGCACCGATGCCGTGCCCCACAAAACGCTTTATTATTGAACAACCATGGCTTTTGGCATGGTTTTCAATAGCCGCGGATATTTCATATAGATCATTGCCCGGCCTGGCCTGCTCGATTCCCTTGTGCAGGGCCTCCAGAGTCACCTGCATGAGCATCCGGGCTTCAGGAGAAATTTCTCCCACTGCAAATGTCTTGGCGGAATCTCCAAAAAAACCCCGGTACTGAACCCCCATGTCTATACTCAGTATATCCCCGGCCTTGAGCCTTTCCAGGGTTGGGAAACCGTGCACCACTACATCATTCACAGAACAGCAAAGGGTGTATGGAAAACCCTGATATCCCTTGAAGGCGGGCTTGACCTTGTAATGGGCACATAACTCATTGGCAGTCTCCTCCAGTTCCATGGTGGAAGCTCCGGGCTTTATAAGTTTTTCCAGCTCATCCAGGATGAGGGCCACAATCTGGTTAGCTTCCCTGAGAAGACCGATTTCATAATCATTTTTAATAAAAATGCCCCTAAACTTCTTCAAACCCTAACGCCGTCCCTTGATCCTTGTTTTAGTCATAAGCCCCTCATAATGTCTGGAAATCAGGTGAGACTGAAACTGGGACATGGTGTCCATAGCCACTACGACCACGATTAAAAGAGCTGTTCCACCATAGTAAAAGGGCACGTTGAATTCTTTGATCATGAATACAGGAAGCACACAAACCAGGGACAGATAAATGGATCCGCTGAATGTAAGCCTGGAAAGGACAGAGTCGATATATTCCTTGGTCTTAAGACCGGGTCTGATACCCGGGATAAAACCGCCCTGTTTTTTCAGATTTTCGGCTATGTCCTTGGGATCAAAAATAATAGCAGTATAGAAAAAACAAAAGAAAATAATCAAGGCTACAAATATCAGGTTATACACCAAAGAGTCAGGCTGGAGATTGTTGGCCACAACCTCCAGGAAGCCAGCCTGAGAAAAGCTGGCTATGGTTGCCGGAAACATGAGTATGGACGAGGCAAAAATAGCCGGGATAACTCCGGAAGTATTAAGTTTGAGCGGCAAATGGCTGGTCTGTCCTCCGTACATCTTCCGGCCCATCATTCTTTTGGCGTAATGAATGGGAAGTCTTCTCTGTCCACGTTCAACAAAAACAATAAACAACAAGACCCCGACCACTATGGACATGACAAACAGTCCCATGACCAGAGTCAGTTCCCCGGCAGTCAAGAGCTGGTAGACATTTACCAGAGCTCCGGGGAGTCCGGCAACTATACCGGCAAAAATAATCAGGGAAATCCCGTTGCCAAGTCCCCTGGCTGTAATCCTTTCCCCAAGCCACATAATGAAAATGGTCCCTGCGGTCAGGGTGAATACTGTGGTCAGTCGAAAGGCCCAGCCCGGGTCCACTACCACCGGAGCCCCGTCAGGACTGGTCATGGTTTCCAGGCCTATGGATATGCCCATGCCCTGGACCAGAGTGATCATGACTGTGCCGTATCTGGTCCACTGGGTTATCTTCTTGCGTCCTGCCTCACCCTCATCCTTTTTCCATCTGGACAGGGTGGGACTGACAACGGTCAACAGCTGCATAATAATCGATGCAGAGATATAGGGCATGATGCCCAGGGCAAAAATGGAGAAGTTCTTGAGACCTCCTCCGGCAAACATGTCAAAGAGCCCGAACAGAGTGTGTTCAGCGCCTGCAAAAAACTGGGAAAGAGCTTGGCCGTCAATGCCTGGCAGCGGGATGTGCACACCAATGCGGTATACTCCCAGAATAAAAAATGTAAAAAGGACCTTGTTGCGCAGGTCCTTCAGACCGGATCCTCCGGGTGACGTCGGCTGTTTCAAGCTGTTATCCTTCCAGAGCTTTTATCTGTCCGCCTGCCTTGACTATCTTGTCTGCAGCAGACCCGCTGAACTTGTGCGCAGTCACTTTAACCGGGAAATCTATTTCACCATGACCGAGTATCTTTACCGGACTGTGTTTTTTGGCCAGCCCTCGTGCGTAGATTTCTTCCGGATTTATCTCGCTTGCCCCGGGGAAATGCCTGACAAGCTTCTTAAGATTGATAACAGAGTATTCCTCTCTGAAAACATTTTTAAATCCCCTTTTGGGCAGACGTCTGGCAAGAGGCATTTGTCCGCCTTCGAACTGGGCAGGGATCCTGGCCCCTGCCCGGGATTTCTGTCCTTTATGTCCTTTGCCGCTGGTCTTCCCCTTTCCGCTGGACTCCCCCCGGCCAAGCCTTTTTCTGGACTTTCTTTCCTCAGGAAAAGGATTCAGTTCATGCAGCTCCATTATTTGATCACCTCTACAAAACTTTGCACTCTTTTAATCATGCCCTGAATACTGGGATTATCCTGAACCTCCAGGACCTGTTGAGGCCTTTTAAAACCTAGAGCCTTAAGGGTCTTTTTCTGAACAGGCTTTAGCCCGATAAAGCTTTTTTTCAATCTGATCTTCATTTCATTTTCTCCTGCTATCTGAAAATCCAGCTTTATCGAACCGTTGCGTATTCCACGCTCTGCCCGCGCAAACTGGATACATGCTCCGGACTTGTCAGCTGCCTGAGCCCCTCAATGGTGGCCTTGACCACATTGTGGGGATTGTTGGTCCCGATGGCTTTGGTCAGGATATCAGTTACACCGGCTGCTTCCATTGCTGCACGCACCGGCCCGCCGGCAATGATCCCGGTTCCTTCACTGGCAGGCTTAAGAAGAACCCTGGCTGCACCGTAAGTCCCTGTGACCTGAAATGGTATGGTTGAACCGCTTAGCACCACCTTGTGCATGGATTTTTTTGCCTTGTCCGTAGCCTTGCGTATCGCCTCAGGTACCTGGTTGGCCTTCCCGAGACCGTAACCCAGCGTTCCGTTGCCGTCGCCAACAATAACCAGGGCGCTGAACCTGAACCTTCGTCCTCCCTTGACCACCTTGGCCACTCGGTTCAGATAAACAATCTTTTCTATAAGTTCCAAGTCGTTATGCTGCATGAAATTCCCCCTTAAAAATTTAACCCGCTGGAGCGAGCCCCATCAGCCAGGGCCTTTACTCGCCCATGAAAGTAGTAGCCGTTGCGGTCAAAAACAACATTGGTTATGTTCAGTTCCAGTGCTTTCTTCGCCAATTGCTCTCCTATGCTCTTGGCGGTCGCTACATTGATCCTGGGGGTTTCCTCCAGATTGAGCGAGGAAAAGGCCGTCAGAGTTCGGGCGGCTTGATCGTCAACAATCTGGGCATACAAATGCCTGTTGGACCTGAACACAACAAGCCTTGGCTTCTCTGCGGTGCCTCTTATCTTCTTTCGAATACGGAATTTGCGTTTGGCTCTTCTGTGATTCTTGGACAATTTCATGCTGCTACCTGTTATTTTTTACCGGATTTTCCGGCCTTCTGTTTAACCGCTTCATTTTCATACCTGATCCCCTTGCCCTTGTAGGGTTCAGGCGGTCTGACCCTCCTGATCACGGCTGCTGTTTCTCCGACAAGCTGTTTGTCTATGCCTGCCAGAATTATCCTGTTTTTTTCGAGTCTGGCTTCAACACCCTTGGGCAGATCAACGCGTACCGGGTGGGAATAGCCCACATTCAAAACCAGTGTCCTGTCCTGTAAATCAACCTTGTATCCCACTCCTACCACGTCCAGGGTCTTTTGAAATCCACTGTGCACACCCTGGACAGCATTATTGATCAGGGTTCTGCGCAGGCCCCACTGTTCTCTGGCCTTGATGCTGTTGTCCACCTTGGACACCCGCAGAACCTGATCTTCAATATTGATCCGTACTTTCGGATCAAGGGGTACACGCAGCTCGCCTTTGGGACCTTTAACCAGGAGCTGTTCCTGATCCTGCCTGATTTCTACGCCCTGAGGTATCTTGATGGGCTCTATACCAATACGTGACATTGCAACCTTCCCTACCAGATCTCGCAGATCAGTTCTCCGCCCAGGTTCTGCTTACGGGCTTCAATCCCGTGCATAACCCCGCGGGATGTGGACATTATGCACATACCCAAGCCATTGCGGACCAGCGGAATTTTATCCACTGGAACATAAACTTTGCGGCCGGGCTTGCTTATCTTCCTCAGACCCTTGATTACAGGTCTGCTTCCGGAATATTTCAGTGCAACCCGGATATTTCGTTCTTCAGCCTGGAAATCCTTAATAAAGCCTTCCTCGGCCATTATTTTTAAAATGGCCAGCTTGTTTTTGCTCGCAGGAACCAGCACTTCTTTATGCAAAGCCATATGCGCGTTTCTTATCCGCGTGAGCATGTCGGCAATGGGATCTACTACGGACATGTACTATTCCCCTCTAATCTACCAGCTTGATTTTCTTACTCCCGGCAACTCGCCGGCCAAAGACATATTCCTGAAACATATTCTGCAGATCCCGAAATGGCGCAAAAAAGACCTGGGTCTGCCGCATAAGGGACAGCGATTATACCTGCGCGCTGAAAATTTAGGCTTTCTCTGCGCTTTCACCATCAAGGCCTTTCTAGTCAAAACCCGTCCTCCTTATTTTTTGAATGGCATGCCCAGCAAAGACAGAAGTGCCTTGCCTTCCTTGTCGGTCCTGGCCGATGTTACTACAGTAATATTCATGCCCTTGGTCCTGTCCACCTTGTCCAGGTTGATCTCCGGAAATATGGTGTGCTCCTTTATTCCCAAGGTATAGTTTCCTCGTCCGTCCATGCCTCTGTCAGGCAGCCCACGGAAGTCGCGCACTCTGGGCAGGGCAACATTTAGAAGCTTGTCCATAAAGGCCCACATCCGAGCCCTTCTCAGGGTTACTGTACAGCCTACAGGCATGCCCTCCCTGAGCTTGAATGCGGCAATGGATTTTTTAGCCCTGGTCACCACTGCTCTTTGACCGGCAATCAGGGACAATTCCTCAACCGCGTCCTGAATCAGCTTGTTGTTTTGACTGCCTTCGCCCAGCCCCATATTCAGGGTCACTTTCTCCACTCCAGGGATCTGCATGGGAGATTTGTAATTGAACTCCTTGTGCAGCTTGGGGCATATCTCTTCTTTATAATAATGTTCCAGCCTGAGCATTATCCCGTCACTCCTAGAAATTTTCATCGCATTTTTTGCAGAAACGTACCTTCTGTCCGTCTTCAGTCAGTCGATAGCCGGGCTTGGTCGGGTTGGCGCAGGCGTCGCAAACCAAACTCAGATTGGAAATATGCACCGGTGCTTCCTGATCCTTTATGCCGCCCTGCTCCTGTTTGTAGGGATTTGGCTTGACATGCCTTTTGATCTTGTTCAGCCCCTCAACCAGCACCTTATCCCTGTCCTTGAAGATCTTAAGCACCTTGCCAATCTTGGTCTTATCTTTTCCAGAGATGATCATCACCTTGTCATTCTGCTTGATTTTCATCTTTTTCATCTTACAGAACCTCTGGGGCTAGAGATACGATCTTCATAAAGTTTCTGGCGCGCAACTCCCTGGCTACAGGTCCGAATATCCGGGTACCAATGGGATCCATATTTTTGTTGAGAAGGACTGCCGAATTATTATCAAAACGAATATGCGATCCATCGGGACGTCCAATCTCCTTTCTGGTGCGCACAACGACCGCCTTATAAATGTCCCCTTTCTTGACCTTGGCCCTGGGCATGGCATCCTTGACGGAAACAACAACAATATCTCCAATGGAAGCATACCTGCGTTTGCTTCCGCCCAGAACCTTGATGCAGGCCACGCTTTTGGCCCCGGAATTGTCCGCAACATCCAACTTGCTCTGAACTTGAATCATTTTCTATTCCACCTTGTATCTTTTCATCAGAGTACAGGATCTGTCACCGGCAGCTTGCTCGCGGATCAAGGGAACTGTCTGTCTGATGGCTGACCTGCTGCTGGTTGCCGTGCTTTCTGGCACCAGGCTGGTATAATTTATACAGCCTTTTCCAACACCTTGTTAAGATGCCACCTCTTCCTGGCACTTAGGGGACGGTGCTCAATTATCTGCACCTTATCCCCCATCTGGGATTCATTTTTGGGATCATGGGCCATGAATTTCTTTCTCCGCCTGATATATTTCTTGAGCAAAGGATGTTTGATAAGAGTTTCAACCCTGACCACAATGGTCTTGTCATTCTTGCTGCTGACAACGAAACCCACCATCCTGCGCTTGTTTCCCGGGGTCCTGGACTTGCTATTCATGGCCCGCTCCTGCCTCTTTCTCCTTGAGTATAGTCAATATTCTGGCGATACTTTTTTTCACCCGCGGAATTCTCTGGGTGTTTTCCAGCTGTCCCGTGGAATGTTGAAATCTCAGGTTAAAAAGCTCTTCCCTAAACCCCTGCAGTTTTTTCTGCATATCTGCTTTTGAAAGCTTGCGTATCTCATCCGTCTTCATACCCTGCTACCACTCCTTTTCAACAATCACTGTCTTTAGAGGAAGCTTGTAGGATGCCCTGCGCAAAGCCTCCTTAGCCAGCTCAAGGTTGACTCCTCTGATTTCGTAAAGGATTTTTCCCGGCTTAACTGGAGCACACCATCCAACCGGAGAACCCTTTCCCTTTCCCTGCCTGGTTTCAGCAGGTTTTGCCGTGATGGGCTTGTCCGGAAAAATCCTGATATAAACTTTTCCGCCGCGCTTAATATGTCTCATCATGGCGATACGGGCGGACTCTATCTGCTGGTTGGTTATTTTCCCGGGCTCCACTGCCTTCAGGCCCAGCTCACCGAAACTGACCTCTGTTCCTCTGGTTGCTTTTCCCTTTATCCGGCCCTTTTGCTGTTTTCTGAACCTGACCTTTTTTGGACTGAGCATGACTATCTTACCTCGTTTAATATATCGCCCTTATAGATCCAGACCTTGACTCCGATAATCCCGTATGTAGTCCTGGCAATGGCAAAACCGTAATCTATGTCTGCACGCAAAGTATGCAGAGGCACACGACCCTCGCGCAGCCATTCAGTTCGGGCAATCTCGGCCCCCCCCAAGCGGCCTGCACAGGAAATCTTTATGCCCTGAGCACCAAATTTCAAGGCCAGGCTTATAGATCTTTTCATGGCCCTGCGAAAGGCCACCCTTCTTTCAAGCTGCAGGGCAATATTTTCAGCCACGAGCTGGGCGTCTGTTTCCGGCCGCCTGACCTCATTTACTTCTATGGAAAATTCATTGTTGAACTTCTTTTTCAGGTCGTGACGCAATTTTTCAATTTCTGAACCTTTGCGCCCTATGACAATGCCCGGCCTCGAAGTATGTATGATTATCCGAACCTTGTCTGCTGCCCTTTCAAGTTCAATACGGGAGATACCGGCATGGTACAGCTTGGATTTCAAGAATTCCCGCAGCTTTCTGTCTTTAATAATATACTCGGGATAGCTGGTCTTGCTGAACCATCTGGAAAGCCAGTTCTTGTTATAGCCTACCCGAAACCCGTAAGGATGTACCTTTTGACCCAAGACTCTCCCTCCTATAATTCGTCAACAATTACAGTGACATGACTGGTTCTTTTAAAAATCCGGTTGGCTCTTCCCATTGCCCTGGGCTTTATCCTTTTCAAGGTGGGCCCCTCATCAACAAGAATTTGCTTCACGTACAGGCTGTCCAAGTCAAGACTGTAGTTCTGCTGGGCATTGGCCAGGGCGGAACTGAGAACTTTCTTGATCAGCCTGGCCGCCTTTTTAGGAGTATAGTTGAGAATGTTGATGGCATCCTCCAAGGGTTTTCCCTGGACATTACTCCCCACAAGGCGCACTTTTTGCGGCGAGATTCTGTTGTATCTGGATATTGCTCTGGCTTCCATCTTTTACCTGTATCCGTTATTTTCGTTTGGCCTGACTCTTGCGGTCCCCGGCGTGGCTGTAAAAGGTCCGGGTAGGGGCAAACTCGCCCATTTTGTGTCCAACCATATTCTCAGTGGCATAAACAGGGATAAACTTTTTACCGTTGTGCACAGCAAAGGTCAGTCCAACCATTTCAGGAGTAATGGTTGATCTTCTGGACCAGGTCTTGATCACCTTCTTGCTTTTGGTCTCCTGGGCCTGCTGCACCTTTTGCAGCAGATGATCATCCACAAAAGGACCTTTTTTTACTGATCTGGGCATGGTCTCACTCCTGCTATTTGCTGCGTCTGTTTACTATAAGCCTGTCTGAAGGCTTTTTCCTGCTTCTGGTTTTATACCCCTTAGTCGGCCAACCCCAGGGAGACACTGGATGCCTGCCTCCGGAACTTTTGCCTTCTCCTCCACCCAAAGGGTGATCCACGGGGTTCATGGCCACACCCCTTACATTGGGGCGCCTTCCAAGCCAGCGATTTCGTCCGGCCTTGCCAATGGAAATATTTTCGTGCTCCACGTTGCCAACCTGGCCAACACTGGCCCTGTTTGCTGAAAGAACCTTGCGTACCTCCCCAGAAGGCAGCTTTATCAGGGCATATTTGCTTTCTTTGGCCACCAGCTGTGCGTAAGTTCCAGCAGACCTGGCCATTTGCCCTCCCCGGCCGGGAGTAAGCTCAATGTTATGGATAATGGTTCCAACTGGCATCCTGGTCAGAGGAAGCGCATTGCCTGGCTGAATATCAACGCTTTCACCGGCCTGAACTGTATCCCCGACCTGCAAACCCACCGGAGCAAGAATATACCTTTTTTCACCATCCAGATATGAAAGCAGTGCAATCCTGGCACTACGATTGGGATCATACTCTATGGAGACCACCTTGGCCGGCACATCATACTTGTCCCTCTTGAAGTCAATCAGCCTGTATCTGCGCTTGTTGCCCCCGCCTCGCCTTCGGGAGGTGATGCGCCCATAATTGTTTCGTCCACTTTTCCTGGCCAGACCCTGAATCAAAGACTTTTCCGGGACAGAGCTGGTTATTTCGCTGAATTCTGATACGGTCTGGAACCGCCTGCCTGGAGAAGTGGGCTTGAGCTTCTTGATGGCCATTTATCTATACCCCTTCGAAAAATTCTATCTTATCCCCGGGAGACAGCGTAATATAAGCCTTCCTGTATCCCGGAATCCTGCCGCTGACCCGGCCGAATCGCTTTCTCTGCAGAGAATTGCGCCGGACAATATTCACCTTGTCAACGCTCACATTAAATATGGACTCCACCGCCTTCTTGATCTCAAGCTTATTGGCCCTGGGGTGAACCACAAAAGCCACCTTGTTCTGAAATTCCTTCAAATGATTGGATTTTTCAGAAACCAGAGGGCGGATTAATATCTGTGTGTTGTGCATACTAGCTCAACCTTTCCTGCAGTTTTTCCACTGCCTGTTTGTCCATGATCAGTTCACGATGCTTCAGGATCTCGTAAACATTTATGCTGGTTTGGGTTACCACCTCGACCCCGGGAACATTCCTCGCAGAAAGCTCAAGGTTGTTACATGGTTCAGAAGTAACAATCAAGGGTTTTTTCAAACCCAGCTTGCTCTTGAAATTGATAAAATCCTTGGTGCGAATTTCCGGCAGATCCAAGTTATCCACAACCAGCAGCCTGTTTTGTGCATACTTGGCGCTCAGGGCCATTTTCAGCGCCAATCTGCGGACCTTCTTGTTCAGCTTGATGGAAAAATCCCTGGGTGCTGGCCCGTGGATTACGGCTCCTCCCCTCCAGAGGGGTGACCGACCGGACCCGGTCCTGGCTCTGCCTGTCCCCTTCTGTCTCCAAGGCTTTCTACCTCCTCCGGATATGCTTGCTCTGTTTTTTACCGATGCACTACCGGAACGTTCAGCGGCTCTGTGGGCCCGCACCGCCAGATGCAGTACTTCAGGCTTGACACTCACGGAAAAAACGTTTTCCTGGAGTCCGATCTCACCTACTTCCTGGTTATCCTGCGATAATACCTTTACACTGATCATACAAACCTCTTAATCCTGTTTACGCAGGATAACTATGCCATTCTTGGGTCCGGGAACCTGTCCCTTGACCAGAATTACATTTTCCTTGGCCCGCACGGAGATAACTTCCGCGTTTTTGTAGGATACTGTCCTGTTGCCCATTCGACCGGGCATTTTTTTACCCTTGAAGACCTTGCTGGGATCTGCACACTGGCCGATAGCTCCGGGCGATCTGTGCACCTTTTCATGCCCGTGGGTTCTTGGCAGTCCCCTGAAATTCCAGCGCTTCATAACCCCTGCAAATCCCTTGCCCTTGGAGGTGCCTGTCAATTTGATCTTGTCCCCTGGCTGAAACATATCTACTTTTAATTCCTGCCCGAATTCAAACTCATCCGGATTATCAGGACTGAACTCGATAAGCTTGCGGAAATACCCCTTGCCCGCCTTGGATTGATGCCCCCGGGAAGGCCTGTTCAATTTGTGACCCGGCACAGGATCAAAACCGATCTGAACAGCTGAATAGCCGTCTCTTGATTCATCCTTTTTATGAATGACCGGACATGGACCAGCCTGGATCACTGTGACCGGAATAAATCTTCCGTCATCACTAAATACGCTGGTCATGCCCAGCTTTTTGCCTAAAAGTCCGATTTTGCGTTTCATGGCTTCCTCGTCTACAATTTAATCTCAACATCAACACCTGCAGGCAGATTTAGCTTTCCCAACGCATCCACAGTCTGCTGGGTAGGCTCCATAATATCCAGCAGGCGCTTATGTACCCGCATTTCAAACTGCTCTCTGGATTTTTTGTCCACATGAACAGATCTGTTCACCGTGTATTTGTGTATCCTGGTAGGTAACGGAATAGGCCCGGCAATTCCTGCTCCGGTATTTTTGGCTGAGTCTACTATTTCGGCTACAGCCTTGTCCAGGATGCGATAATCATAAGCCTTAAGTTTTATTCTGATTCTCTCACTGTTCATTGCAGTCATAATTCTACTCCACTATTTCTGAGACCACGCCAGCACCCACGGTCCGGCCACCCTCACGAATGGCGAACCGAAGACCTGGATCCATGGCTATGGGGGCAATAAGCTCCACATCAAACGT
>PUMA01000080.1 GCA_003551155.1 Desulfonatronospira sp. | reverse complement strand
GTCTGCTTTTGGCTTTCGCGGATTCCTGGGTGTTAGTTTTTGCTGAATTGTATTGAGCCATTCTTATAGACTTCCTCTTGGATTGTTTTTTAAGGGCATGCTTATTCTTTAATGATTAAGCCCTTCCTTCAGTCCATGTCAAGATTCCAGAAAGAAAAGCCCGGGTTAAATGTCTGCATTATGCTCATTACCTGCCAACCACGGTTGGCAGCAGCTTACCTGCGGCAACAAACAAACGGTTCAGATAATATCTGTAAATGGATCAATATCTTTAATTTACAAACAACCTGCTGATATCATAAACAAACTTTATATTAATTAGGTTTTTGCTTTTTGGCCTGTCTATTGCATAAAGCCCACAGAAAAAAATATTCAGTTCTTATTGAATCAACACCCAGGAACAGCTGCATTATCCTCAGGAGCAGCTTTTATTTTTTTATCAGAAACATTGTTAAGGAGGAAAGTATTTATGAATTTTTTAGTACCCCATGACGGTTCTGAATTTGCCGGCAGAACTCTGGACAGGGCAGTGGAGCTGGCCCAGAAAATGGGCGGAGCAAACATCTCTTCGGTAATTGTGGTGCCTGACCTGTGCATTTCATTTGTAGGCCTGGACGAATGCAAGCTGCTGGACAGCACCCTGCATAAAGAGGCCCGGGAAATCAAGAAAATGGTTGAAAACAAACTGACCGAAAAAGGAATCAAGGGAGAAGTTCTGGTCAAATCAGGGGCTCCGGAACACGTGATCCTGGAGACCGCAGAACAGGTCAATGCCGACTACATAGTTATGGGCGCCTCAGGCAAACACGGCGCTGAATCGAGAGGCGCCCTGGGCGGAGTGACCTGCAAGGTGATCAACCTGGGCAGGCGCAGTGTGATCGTAATAAAATAGCAGGTTTCATAATTATGCTGTTACTTAAAAACAACTATCTCAAAATCAAGGAGCAATAAGTTATGGCTGAACATGACAAAAAAGAAGCAAAAGAAGCCATCCAGGAAGAAATGGCTGCTGGTCCTACCGGAAAAGGCAGAGACTGGGCGCAACTTTACAAAAAAGAAGACTGGTGGGCCAACTGGCTGGGTCTGGCACTGCTTTTATTCGCTCTCGTGGTCATGTGGTCCGCCATCCCCAGGGAAGCGCCCCAGGAGCTTGAGGAATACCAGGCAATAGTTGAGCAGGAAGAAGAGCGGGCACCATTTGCCACCATTGAACTGATCAAGGCCCAGGACGAGCTGGACAAAGTGCGTGCCCGGTACCACGGTCTTGGCCCTGCCATGGGCAAGCTTATTCAGCGTCCCAGGGGCTGGGACGACAACCCTGTTGAAGCCTTTTATCTGAGCGAATCAAGAGCAGCAGAGATGCGTGCCCAAGCCCAGCCCAGGTATGAAGAGGCTCAGGAAAAAACCGAGCAGGCCCTGGAAGAGGCCAGAGAAGCCCAGGCAGCAGCAGAGGAGGCCATGTTCGAAGATGAAGCCAAAAACCAGGCTGCTGTTGAGGCCATCGACGCCTGGCTGGATGCAAGAAGCGCCGAAGCCAGCGCCAGAAATGCCGCCACCGTATCAAGTTACAACATTATCCCCACCATGATCCTGCTTATGATCGGCACAGGTCTCATGTTCTCCATAGGCATCCACTTCATGGGAGGAAGTGTTGGCAAGTTTCTTATTGGTTACCCTATAGTCTTTATCATCTCCATTATCGGGTTCTTCATCGGAAACCATGCCATAGCCAGTGAATACGGATTAAGCTATGTTCTCTGGTGCATCATTATCGGGCTGCTCATAAGCAATACCATGAGCACTCCAGGCTGGGTGAAACCTGCAGTTCAGACCGAATACTACATCAAGACAGGCCTGGTCCTTCTGGGAGGCAGCATCCTTTTCGGGCTGATCCTCATGATCGGAGCGCCGGGCATCGTGGTTGCCTGGGGCGTGACTCCCACGGTCCTGATCATCGGATACTGGGTGGGCAACAAGTACATCAAGCTGCCCTCCAAGCCCCTGAACATCTGCGTTGCAGCCGCAGCCAGCGTATGCGGCGTGTCCGCGGCCATTGCAGCCGCAGCAGCCTCCAAGGCCAAGGGTGAGGAGCTGACCATTGCAGTGGGCCTGTCTCTGGTTTTCACCGCCCTGTTCATGTTCCTCATTCCGGCCTTTGTAGTGGCCGTAGGCATGAATCCCATCCTGGGCGGCGCATGGGTCGGAGGCACAGTGGATTCCACCGGCGCTGTCGTGGCCGCCGGCGAGCTTCTGGGACCCGGAGCCATGTACACGGCAGCCACCCTGAAAATGATCCAGAACGTCATGATCGGCATCCTGGCCTTCGGTATCGCTGCCTACTGGGCGGTGAAAGTGGAACGTGAAGCTTCCCCTGATGTGGAACTTACTGTTGGAGCAGCCCTGCGCGAAATCTGGGTCCGCTTTCCCAAGTTCGTCATCGGCTTTGTCGTGGCTTCAGTGTTCTTCACCATTGTATACGAACTCATGGGCCACGAGATGGGTGAAACCGTCGTCAGCGACGGCGTTCTTGGCGGATGGGCCAACCCCCTGCGGGCCTGGTTCTTTGCCATGGCCTTTACCAGCATCGGACTGGCCACCAATTTCCGTGAACTGGCCAAGTACTTTGCCGGCGGAAAAATCCTGTATCACTATGTCTTCACCCAGGGCTTCAACCTTATACTCACCCTGGTACTGGCCTGGCTGATGTTCATGGTTGTCTTTCCGGGGATCACTGAACATCTGATGGAAATCAGATAAGCTCTGGACATGATCATGCAAAAGAGTGAATACAACAACTGCCCGGACCAAGCTCCGTCTTTTGCCGGGCCTGAAAAAAGGGGGCGCAGAATCCTGGTGACCACATCGCTGCTGGCTTTGCTGGCTTTCGGGATTGTACAGCTGCACAGCCTGCCCCTGGTCCAGGAGGTCAAGACATCCTTCAGGGAAAGCGGTATCGACGTCAGCGCGTTTACCTACAGCGACGTGGAAGAATACCGGGACATTAAAGCCGGGCTGCGCGCCAGCCCGGTCAGATAATCCCCTCCACTGCCATCTGGTGTATGGATGCAGGGTTTCCTGGAAACCCTGCATCCTGTGCACCCGGAAATCCCCTCTTAAAATATCTTGGATATCTTTTTTTACCCCTGCATCAGTCAGAAAATATCATATTCAATTAATTTAGTGCCAACCAAAGTTTCCTACTGTTGCCCCAATGAGGCAGAAAAACACAGAATTCTTACCTCAACACTCCTTTTCAGTTGATTTTTATAATATCTAACCTATTATAATGACACGAATATAGATAATAATAGCATTCCTGGGTTATGCTGGCTTATTTTTTGCTATAACTTGTTAAGATGATGCGACTGCAAAAAGTCCATGAGCAGACAGCAAGTTTTAATTGGATGCCAGATAACTCTTTGATTTTTATGTACTCTGTCTTCTGGTATCTGCACCTGCAAAACTGACTTTTTGCAGGTGCATCAAAAATCCTTCCTGTGACTTTTATCTCTCTATATTTTTGTGCTCATTCCTGGAGCTGGCCGCTTAAAAGAGCCCCATAGATGTTCATGGGCTTAACATACATTCCCATGTATGTCTTTTATAACCAATTTTATTTCAAGGAGGTCAAACTTTATGAATCTGTTAGTGCCGCATGACGGTTCCGAATTCGCAAGCAAAACCCTGGACAGGGCAGTGGAACTGGCCCAGAAAATGGGCGGGGCAAGCATCTCTTCGGTCATAGTAGTGCCTGACCTGTGCATTTCCTTTGTGAGCCAGGATGAATGCAGCCTGCTGGACAACACCCTGCAGAAAG
>PUMA01000183.1 GCA_003551155.1 Desulfonatronospira sp. | reverse complement strand
TCAAAAGGGCTCAAAAACTTGCCCTGATAAATCCTGCGAAGCAGGGCCGCTTTGCGGCATTTATCAGGGCGAGCTCACAGGCGGACTAAAGCCCGCACTTTACCAGGATTCCAGCATGTGCCTAGGAAATAACGTGCGGGCTTAAATCCGCCTAGCTCGCCTCGAATCCCGCACCTACTTTTAAGAGGCGTTACGCTTTCTATGTGTTTTACAACCAAGTTTAAAAGTAGGTGCGGGAAGCCGCTTTTGCCAAAACCCCGGAGCCGGAAAGATATAGTATAGTGCCATAACAATTCCACAGCATACGTCGAAGAGCCTAAAAAAGCCCGGGGAGGTCCCCGGGCTTGGTGTTTAAGGCGGGTCTGCCAGTCAGGTTACTGTGCCTGCTCCCGATATTCATCCTTGATCAGCTTGGATGAAAGGGGAGATACGCTTGACTGCCCGCAGAACAGGCTTTCACGGGTGGTGCCCAGTATAGCCTCGGTCAGGACATCATCCATGTGTTTAACAGGCATCACTTCCAGGCCCTTGAGCACGTTGTCCGGAACTTCCTCCAGATCTTTCTGGTTTCCTTCAGGGATAATAATCTTGTTTATCATGCCCCGCCTGGCCGCCAGCAGCTTTTCACGCAGGCCTCCAATGGGCAGAACGCGTCCGCGAAGGGTGATCTCTCCGGTCATGGCCAGATCGTTGCGCACCGGCAGGTTGAGCAGGGAGGAAACCAGACTGGTGGCCAGAGTAATCCCGGCTGATGGACCGTCCTTGGGAGTAGCCCCTTCCGGCACATGCACATGGATGTCGATTTCCTTGTAGAAATCAGCCTTGAGCCCGAAAACATCAGAGCGTGAGCGGATGTAGCTCAGCGCGGCCTTGGCGCTTTCCTGCATCACGTCTCCCAGCTTGCCGGTGATTTCCACCTTGCCGGTGCCGGGCATGAGGGCCACCTCCACCAAAAGGATTTCTCCGCCCACCTCGGTCCAGGCCAGCCCATTGGTTACACCCACCAAAGGCTTATCCTCTCTTTCGCCGTGGCGGATCTTGGATACACCCAGATAAGAAGGCACACTTCTGGCGGTCACCCGGACCTGTCTATCCTTCCGGCCTTGTTCTTCCACCTTTTTTTTGGCCACCTTGCGGCAGATGGAGGCTATTTCCCTCTCCAGGTTCCGCACCCCGGCTTCCCGGGTATACTGGCGGATGATTTCGTATATGGCCCCTTCTGATATGGTCACCTGACTGTCGGTCAGGCCGTGGAACTTGAGCTGCTTGGGCCAGAGAAAGTCCTTGGCTATGCTGTTTTTTTCAGTTTCCAGGTAGCCGGGCAGCTTGATCACTTCCATGCGGTCCTGCAGCGGGGCAGGAATGGCCTGGAGGTAGTTGGCCGTGGTAATGAAGAAGACGTTGGACAAATCATAATCCAGATCCAGGTAATGGTCATTGAAGGCAAAGTTCTGTTCCGGATCAAGCACTTCCAGCAGGGCCGCTGAAGGATCGCCCCGGAAATCCATGCTCATCTTGTCCACTTCGTCCAGACAGAACACCGGGTTGTTGGTCTTGACCCTTTTCAGGCTCTGGAGGATTTTTCCGGGCATGGCTCCCACATAGGTACGCCTGTGCCCTCTGATTTCGGCTTCGTCGCGTACTCCTCCCAGAGACAGGCGGATGAATTCCCGTTCCGTTGCCCTGGCCACGGATTTGGCCAGTGAGGTCTTGCCCACTCCCGGGGGACCCACCAGGCAGAGGATGGGTCCGCGCATCTTTTCCACCAGGCTCTGCACTGCCAGGTATTCCAGAATCCTCTGTTTGGGTTTTTCCAGGCCGTAATGGTCCTGGTCCAGGATTTTATGCGCTCCGGAGATATCCGTCTTGGTATCCCTGAGTTCGTTCCAGGGCAGGGCCAGGATCCAGTCCACGTAATTGAGAAGCACACTGTATTCTCCGGCATTGGGAGGCATGGTCCTGAGCTTCTTGATCTCTTCCATGGCCTTGTCCCTGGCCTGCTGAGGCATGTTCTTCCGTTCCACCTTTTCCTGCAGCAGGTCAAGTTCGGCCTTGGGGTCGCTTTCCCGGCCCATTTCTTTGTGGATGGCCTTGAGCTGCTCTGAAAGATAGTATTCGCGCTGATTTTTCTCCATCTGGTTCTTGACCCGGGACTTGATCTTTTTTTCCAGGGAAAACACCTCGATCTCACCCTGCAGATGAGCATAAGCCATCTGCAGGCGTTTAAACGGGTCAAACTCTTCCAGGACTTCCTGCTTATCCTTAAAGTCCACCTTGAGATGGGGCATAATGGAATCAGCTATCTCTCCGGGATGCTGCATGTTGTTTATGGACTGGACTGATTCCTTGGCGATTTTGGTGTTGTTTTTGGCATACTCTTCCAGGGCCTCCTTGACTGCCCGGACCAGTGCTTCAGTTTCAGGATTGCTGTTTTCCTCTTCTTTAAGATGGAAAATATCCACTTCAGGAACTTCCTCCTGGAAGTCCACGTTGTCCGGATTGACCGCTCCTCTGTGCAGTCCTTCAAAAAGGACTTTGACCGTGCCGTCCGGCAGCCTGAACATCTGTAGAATTCGGCACACGCAGCCGCAGGCGAAAATTCCCTCTGCACTGGGTTTTTCCATCTTGGGATCGTTCTGGGGTACCAGAAAGATTTTCTTGTTGAAATTGTTCAAGGCGTGTTCAATGGCTGTTATGGATGATTCGCGCCCCACAAGAAGGGGCATGATGGCCCTGGGAAACATGACCACCTCGCGCAGGGTCATAAGGGGAAGCTTTTCTCCCTTGGGCACTGAATATTTGGAAAAAAAGTTTTTTATCATCAGCTCACCTCGTTATGCTTTTTCCGGAGAACAGACTGCTCCGGAGAGTGGTTTTTTGATCATGGTGTTTATTAGACTAATCACTTCATCTGTCCTTGGCAACAAGGAACAGGAATTTGTCCTGTGTCAGGACCCGGCTGCTTCCGGCCGCGGGGTGGAAAATTTTTTAAGATTTTTCAGCCGGGAACAATAGCTGCTTTGTTTCAAGACACGTCTTGCAACTGTCTGATTTCTATGATTTCTGCCTGTCACCAGTTATCAGTGATAAAAATGTTGTGGGTATGTCTATGTTAAGCCGGGCAGGTCTTTTCCAGGGCAATCAGGTCTTTTTTCATCTCCAGCCCCGGGGAAAATCCACCCAGGCCCCGGCCGGCAGCCACTACTCTGTGGCAGGGAACAAGAACAGGCCAGGGGTTCCGGGCCATGCACCCGCCCACAGCCCGGGCAGATCCGGGATGTCCGGCCAGAGCGGCAAGCCGGGAGTAAGTAATGGTTTGCCCCCAGGGAACAGACCATAAAAGGGTCTTGAGCACTCTGGCCTGAAAAGAGGACAATACCCCCCAGTCAAAAGGTGCATCCAGCCACAAACAGGGTCGTTGGTCCAGATAGCGCCTGGCAAGCGCTTTCAGCAAAGGAGAGGGATCTCTGGATGTGCCTGTACTGTATCTTTTTGTGCCCGACAAAGGCTCCAGGACGGTTTTTGCAATACTATCCCCGGACCAGTGCAGACTCAGCATGAAACTGGGGTGAACCATATGTTCAATCATATTAAAAAGTGCTCCACATGAATTCAGTAATGGGTTTTGTTATGCCTTGCAACAGTCTGGGGAAGCTACTTTTTTGGCTCATTAACATATTAAAATTAAAGGCTCTTCGACGTATCCTGTGGAATTGTTATGGCATTATACTATAATCTTTCCAGCTCCGGGGTTTTGTCAAAAGGGCTCAAAAACTTGCCCTGTTAAATCCTGCGAAGCAGGGCCGCTTTGCGGCATTTA
>PUMA01000006.1 GCA_003551155.1 Desulfonatronospira sp. | reverse complement strand
CAAGAGCGTGGCACCTGCAGCGGGCCATTGACTCCCTCAAGAGGGACCGCAGATGAGCCTTCACCCTTGATGCACTGCAGGTCTCATAGCTTTCAGTACCGGGATTGAACGGTTTAATATTGGAGGATTCCCAGCAGATTTTAAGACGTCTGCACAACCATGGGGGCTTTTTCTTTTCTTTGTTTACCTGGTAGTGTCGTTTTCCGTAACCCGCTTTTTTTACTGCTCATCTGTTCAATGATTCCGTGCAAAAAGGCCGTGCCGGCGATAGATGTCCAGGGCCATATGGTGATTGCCGTCGAAATAGACCACCAGCCCGGCATTGAGTGGATCTCCGTGAAAATCCAGGCAGATATTGGAACCGGCATGGGACCAGGATACTGCACCGTCAGCTGGATCGGCCGGCTCCAGGGGCCAGTCCAGGCAGTATGCTCGTTTTGAAGCGCCTTGCTGCTGCTCCATGAGACCATTGTTACCGGGCACTTTCCCGTTCAAGTACAATCAACTGCTGTCTTGCTTGTGACATTCAAGACATTCAGAAGCAAGATCTGCATTGAGATGGACATGTGAAACAGGTTTGCCGCATCCGCTGCACGCCGGAGGATCTATACTTCTGGTAACGGGATTGTAGATCAGAAACAATTGTCCGGTGCTCTTGCCCCTGGACATCCTGCACACAATTTTCCTGGACGGGGAATTGACAAGCATGGCCGCAGCAGGCCTGAGCCTGACCCTGACAGTGTACTTTTTGTGCAGATCTTCAATCTTGCCGGTTTGCTCAGCCGGCAGAGACTCAATCTTGGCCTGCCGGTCCTGGCGGGCTTTGTCCGATAAATTGGGGTTTTCCAGGTTGTTGCGCATTTCCTGTTCCAGGCTGCGATAATAATCCTTCAGATTGTCCACATCCCTTTGAAAACGCCGGCTCATGCTCCGGCGAAACGGTTCCAGCTGATGCTCGAGCATTTTCCCGGCGTAGCGTTCCACATGGGTCTGCAGGGAAGCTATCAATTCCTGTGATCCCTCTGGAGGAGTTTTATATTCAAACCAGCATCCGGCGTTTTCCAGCATTCCAGCCATGTCCGGCACAAAAGCTCCAGTCTCCGCATTCAGAGCCATGGACAACAGACCTTCTTTCTGTTCATCGCTTTGAGCGGTATACCTGTAGGTTAACAGAACGTATCTTGTCCTGGTGGCAGCTACAGTTTCAATGCTGGCCACTGCACCGTAAAAGGCCAGTTGATCGCCAAGCAGCCGCTCAAACCCTGCGCTCTTGATATAGTCGAACCTCAGATCACAAAAGACCAGAGGCTTCTTTTGCAGGGTGTCTGCAAGCATCTTTTCCAGAAGAGGCGCACCGTAGGTGAGCACAAAGCTTCCCGGCTCATTTTCTTCTGTCTCAGGCTTGTCCTGAAAGATGCGTATGTGTTCAGGAATACCCAGCTGGTCGGATATTTCTTCCGGGATAAGCACTTCCAGGCCGGCCTGGTCTTTTTCCACTGCTGCTCCGTGAAACTGCAGAAAACGCCTGCCAAAGTCCAGGGGTTCAACATCCTGAACGGGCTGCAAGCCTGAAAAGCGGGACGGAAAGAGACCGGGGTCAGATCTCATAGTTTTCTCCGAAAAGCTTTTCATCCATTGATTTGGTTTTCTCGTACCCGGCCTTGTAACGCTTGAGTTTAGTGCCCAGATTATCAAAGGCTTTTTTGAGTTCTTCCCCGGATCCGGAGTTTACCCAGATATCGTAGATAATATCCGAAAAATCCTGTTCTCCGCGCATCCGGCCGATAATCATGTCTATCTCACCCACTACGAGTTCAAACATGTTGATCTTGCGATCCAGGATCTCCAGGATATAATCCTCAACCGTCCCTGCCGCGCAAAAATTGTAAATCAAAACCTCGCGCTCCTGGCCGATGCGGTGGATACGTCCGATTCGCTGTTCAATACGCATGGGATTCCATGGCAGATCATAATTGATCATTCTGCGGCAAAACTGCAGGTTCCTGCCTTCACCACCCAGTTCGGTAGTAAGCAGCACACTGTTCTGAGTTCTGAATTTTTCAATCTCCTTATCTTTATTGACGTTGGGCATCTGTCCATGAAACAGGCTGTGTTCGATCCTGTTTTCCGCAAGTGTTTCCGAGAGATAATCCAACGTGGCCCGGTATTTCACAAAAACAATCACCTTTTCCCTGGCGGACCGGATAAGCTTGAGAAGCATGCTGTTCTTTGCAGTTTCCCTCATGGACCCGGCCAGTCCCCGGATATCTCTGATCCGTTCCGGTTGCACTCCGGCAAGATCCGGTCTGGCCTGCAGATCCGCCAGGCTCTTTTCCACTGCTGCCGGGGAAGATCCTGCCTGGGCCAGGATGTGTTTGAGCATCATCCGGTTTTGACTCCCGTTGGAAGAGTTCATCTCCTGTACCAGAGCCGATATCTGGCCATAGAGCCGGGATTCTTCCCTGGTGGTCTCTATCCGGATGGTTTCGGCAAATCTTGGCGGGATGTGAATATTGGCCACTGCCCGTGTATTTCGGATCATGACCTGATCCAGCAGACCCTTGAGCCGTGTGCGGTTTTTGGGGTCTGTGGGATCACCTCTGGTCATGAACTCTTCTTTAAAGGACGAAGCGGTTTTAAGTTGCCCTGGTTTGAGAAGGGTAATCAGGTTGTATAGTTCCATGAGATTGTTCTCTACAGGCGTGGCGGTCAGAAGGAGCAGGAAACGCTTGCGCACGGTATTGGCCAGCTTCCAGTTGAGAGTATTGCGGTTTTTCAGATGATGGGCTTCGTCAATGATTACCAGATCCCATTCCCTGGCGGTTACCTCCTGGAAATGCCTTTTGGACTTGGCAGTATTGATGGAAGCAACTATATACGGCAGTTGCCAGAACTTTGCGCCCATGCTGCGAAAGTCATAATCATCTGTGGACTTGAAGTTCAGGGAGAATTTTGAACCCAGTTCTTCGCGCCACTGGCTTACTAGAGGGGTTGGAGCCAAAATCAGGACGTTTTTGACCATGCGTCGCAAAATGTATTCCTTGAGCACCATGCAGGCTTCAATGGTTTTCCCCATGCCCACCTCATCAGCCAGCAGAGCCCGGCCTCTGAAAGTCTTGAGGATTTTCCGGGCGGTTTCCTCCTGATAGAACAGAGACTTAATGCCTTGAAGGGTGTTCAGGCACAGAAGATGGTCAAATGTTTCCTTGAACCTGATCTGAACTGCATCCATGACAAGGTCGTATTCGGCCTTGGAAGCCGGGTAAAATTCAGCAAAAAAAGCGCCTTGATCAGTGCTGCTCTCCATCAGGAGATGTACTTCCGGCAGGGTTTGCCTTGCGGCCGGGGAGGCCTGCTTTTGAGAAGACTGCCTGCTGTGCACGACCTTGGTTTTGGATGCAGGTTTCTCCTCATCTGCAGCCTGCCCTTTAAAGGCCGAGAAGGTCGACCTGGATAATTTTGCAGCGGGTTTTGATTTTGCAGGGGATTGAAGCCGTTGTTCCTGATCAAGCTTGTAAGAGGCGTAACTGGTGATCTCTTTCAGTGTTTTGCGATATTTTTTACGGTTCTTGAGCTTAAGGTCATCAAAGCGGTTGTTTGTCTCCAGGCATATCTCCAATGCCTTCTTGATCTGGCCGGACATAGCCAGCTGCTGGCACAAAAACAGGATATTCTCATTGTTGTCAGGGGTGTTTTGCATCATACCCTGCTCATAAAACTTCAGCAGTCCCTTGACCACGAGACTGTTGTCCTGGATTGAAAGTCCCAGCCTGATCAGTTCTTCTACAGCATCCCGGTTGCCGGGATCGCACTTGATGGCTTTTT
>PUMA01000192.1 GCA_003551155.1 Desulfonatronospira sp. | reverse complement strand
TTTGCGGGTATGGACAATTCCGGACCTTCCAATTTCATTCAGGAGATTATTGAGCAGGATCTGCGCATAGGAAAGCATAAGAGCGTGGTTACCAGATTTCCTCCAGAACCCAATGGATACCTGCACATCGGCCACGCCAAGTCCATCTGTCTTAATTTCGGACTGGCAGCAAAGTATGGCGGTCGCTGTCATCTGCGTTTTGATGACACCAATCCCAGGAAGGAAAGCCCGGAATTCGTGCGCTCCATAATGGAGGATGTGCGCTGGCTGGGTTATGACTGGGGCGAACATCTCTACTATGCTTCGGATTATTTTCCCGGGTTCTACAGGTATGCCCTTCAGCTTATTGAGCAGGGTCAGGCTTACGTATGCAGCCTGACCCCCGAGGAGATCCGCAGGTACAGGGGGACCCTCACAGAACCTGGGCAGAACAGTCCCTTCAGGGAACGCAGCATCGAGGAAAACCTGGAGCTTTTTCAGGGCATGAAGGAGGGACGCTTTCAGGAAGGCCGGCATGTACTTCGGGCCAGGATAGATATGTCTTCTCCAAATATTAACATGCGCGATCCGGTCATATACAGGATACTCAAGGCCGACCATCACCGGACAGGTGATGAATGGTGCATATATCCCACATATGACTATGCCCACTGCCTGTCCGACTCCCTGGAAGGAATCACTCACTCCCTGTGCTCCCTGGAATTCGAGGACCATCGTCCACTTTACGACTGGTTCCTTAAGCAGCTGGGAGTCGAGTGCCATCCCCAGCAGATTGAGTTCGCACGGTTGAATCTCAACTATACAGTCATGAGCAAGCGCAAGCTCACCCAACTGGTGCAGGGCGGCTTTGTCCGGGGATGGGATGATCCCAGGATGCCCACAATCTCAGGGCTCAGGCGCAGGGGTTATACGCCGCGCTCCATCCGGCGCTTCTGCGATCTGATAGGGGTGGCCAAGAGCGACAATATTGTGGACATGTCCCTTCTGGAGTACTGCATCCGGGAAGATCTGAACAAGCTGGCTCCAAGGGTTATGGGTGTGCTAAGTCCCCTCAGGGTGGTTATCACCAACTATCCTGGTGATCGTACAGAAGAACTTGAAGCCATAAACAACCCCGAGGACGAGAGCATGGGTACCCGAAGGCTGCCTTTTTCCAGAGAGCTGTTTATTGAACGCGATGATTTCCGGGAAGACCCCCCCGGAAAATATTTCAGGCTGGCTCCGGGCCGGGAGGTTCGTCTGAGATACGCCTATTTCATTACCTGCGACAGGGTTATCAAGGATCAGGACACAGGGGAGATCCTGGAAGTTCATTGCAGCTACGATCCTCAGACCAGGGGCGGGAACGCTCCTGACGGGCGCAGGGTCAAGGGGACCCTGCACTGGATTTCGGCCAGGCATGCGGAAAAAGCCCGGGTGTGCATCTATGACCGTCTGTTTTCCAGGCCCAATCCGGCCCAGGATGAAAAAAAAGGCCTTTCCCTGCAGGATCTCTTGAATCCTCAGTCGCTGCAGGTGACGGACAACTGTCTGGTTGAGCCGGGGCTCAGCAGTGCCAGACCCGGGGAAAGGTTTCAGTTTGAAAGGATCGGCTATTTCTGCCTGGACCCGGAAAGTCAACCGGACAGGCCTGTCTTCAACCGGACCGTTTCCCTCAAGGACACCTGGGCCAAGATTGAAAAGAAGATGAGCAATGAATCAGGAAAGAAGTAAATAACTCAGCTTCTGATTCACAGCCTGCCAGAGTAAGAAACAGGGTTTCCAGACATTTTTTGAGGAATCATCTTGGAATGAGCAGATACTCTTTACCATGCGCACTTACCATTGCCGGATCTGATCCCGGAGGAGGGGCCGGGATTCAGGCCGACCTGAAAGCCTTTACCGTGCACCGGGTATACGGGCTTTCAGTGGTTACCGCCCTGACCGCGCAAAATACCCTGGGAGTGCAGGGTGTTTTTGCTCCGGAACCGGAATTTGTTGCTATGCAGCTTAGAAGTGTACTGGAGGACTTTCCGGTGCGGGCAGCCAAGACAGGAATGCTTTTTTCAGGGGAGATCATCTCCAGAGTGGCTGAAGCACTGGCCCAGAAGACATTCCCTCTTGTGGTGGATCCGGTCTGCATGAGCCAAAGCGGGCATAAGCTGCTGCAGGATCATGCCCTGGAAGCCCTGAAACATGAAATCATGCCCCTGGC
Source organism: Desulfonatronospira sp. (assembly GCA_003551155.1). GTDB lineage: Bacteria > Desulfobacterota > Desulfovibrionia > Desulfovibrionales > Desulfonatronovibrionaceae > Desulfonatronospira. The sequence continues at coordinate 14,236 of PUMA01000192.1, read as the reverse complement.
TGATCTCATAACTCCCAACCGTCCGGAAGCCGGGCTGCTCACGGGTATGTCCCAAATCAGCTCACGCGGGGATATTTTTGAAGCCTTGAAGCGTTTGCAGGACATGGGTTCAAGGGCCGTCCTGCTCAAAGGGGGACATTTCCAGGGGGAGCAAGTGGTGGACTGGCTGGCAGTGGCCGGGAGCGATCCAGTGCCTGTATCCAGACCCAGAATAAATACCACCAGCACTCACGGCACGGGCTGCACCCTGTCAGCGGCTATTGCCGCCAACCTGGCCCGGGGGCAGGACGTGCAGGAGGCCGTGATCAATGCCCGGGATTATCTGCAGCTTACTCTGGAAAAAAGTTTTCCTTTAGGAAGGGGGTACGGCCCGGTCAATCATCTGGCCCCGCTTTGTCCTTAGCCAGTTCGCTGCTGCGGAGGGCTGCGCTTTCCACAGCCTCCATGATGGCTGCTTTGACCGCATGCCTTTCCAGGCTCTTAAGCCCGGTAATGGTGGTTCCCGCCGGGGAGGCAACCATCTCCTTGAGCACGGTGATGTGGCAATCCTCCTGCAGGGCCATCCGGGCTGTACCGGCAAAGAGCTCCACAACCATCTGTGTTGCTTCTCTTCTTCCCAGGCCTGTGAGCACTCCTGCGTCCACCATGCTCTCCATGAAATAGAAAACATATGCAGGCCCTGATCCTATCAGGGCGGTAAAAGAGTCAAAGTCCTTTTCCTGCAGAACGTGTATCTGCCCCAGTCCTGCAAAAAGTTCACTGACAAAATCTGCCTGCTTTACAGAAAGCAGTTCATGTTCCAGACACAGGGCAAATATTCCCCTTCCCACCAGAGCCGGAGTATTAGGCATAACCCTGACCACAGGACAGATATTGCCGCTCCAGAGGCTGATATCCCTTATCCTGACCCCGGCAGCAACTGAAATCAAGCAGCTGGAAGAAGACAGATGCGGTGCCAGTTCCTTTAATACCCCGGGCATCAAGGCAGGCTTGACAGCCAGAAGTATGAAGCCGCATTTCCGGGCCAGTTCAGCTGCTTCCGCTTCAGGAATCAGGGCGAATCTGTCCTGCAGCAGATTCAGCCTCTCCCGGTCAGGGTCATAGCCGTGCACCTGCAGATCCCTGCGGCCCGCCAGACCCTGAACAATGGCCCCACCCATATTGCCGGTTCCTATAAGCCCCAGATGTTCACTCATCAGCCTACAAGCTCCATTTGACTGAAGAAAAAGCTTATTTCCCGGTAAGCTGTTTCCGGTGCATCAGATCCATGGACAGAGTTCTTTTCGATGTCCAGGGCAAAGGCCTTGCGGATGGTGCCCTGGCCGGCACTTTCAGGGTTGGTGGCTCCCATGATTTCCCGGTATCTGTCTATGGCTCCATCCCCCTCAAGAACACTGACCACAATGGGTCCAGAAGACATGTAATCTGTGAGGCTGTCAAAAAAAGGCTTTTCCCGGTGAACGTCATAGAATCCCCGGGCCTGCTCCCGGGTCAAGTACAGCATTTTCAGGGCCACAATTTTTAGTCCTTTTTCCTGAATCATGCTCAGAATGCGGCCCTGCAGATTTCTTTCCACAGCATCGGGCTTGATAATGGACAAAGTTCTCTGGGTCATTTCACCTCCGTTGGCTTCTGGATGTCTCTGATATTTTTTTCTTTTAAAGCCTTGTCAGCAGGCTAATAGATAAGATCTGTCTTTCTGCGTGTGTCAGCTGAAAGGGCCTTTATTTTCTGGTCCAGGAGAAGGTCGTCAACCCGGGAAAAGTACACCCTGGGGTTTCGTTCCCTGTTCCAGCTCCGCAGGGCCTGCAGGGTCTCAGGGTGCGGGTGGCCGATGGCCACGGCATGACCATACCTGGCAGCCATGGTTTCGGCCTTTTTGAGCTGATATATTATGGCTTCCTGGCTGCGGATATTGTCCAGAAAAACGTGTCGCTGCATGAAATCCACTTCCATTTCAGCCGCAAGTGCAGCGGCTACACTCCTGGGGGTGGTCAGGCTGTCCACAAAAAACATTTCTCTTTTCTGCAGTTCCTCGAAGACTATCTTCATCCCGGAGTAATTCTGGGTAAAAGCGGAACCCATGTGGTTGTTCACCCCTGTGGCCTGGGGAACCTGACTGAGGCTGTGCAGAAACTGCATCCTGATTTCGTGAGGCTCCATATCCACAAACAATGCTCCAGGCCCAGGTTCCACGCCGCGGCTGTATGATTCCGGTTCCATGGGCATATGCAGCATTATTTCCAGATTGTTTCTGGAGGCTATTTGAGCCACTTTCTGGGTTTCCGGCAGATAGGGCAGGATGGAAAAGGTTACCGGAAAATCCAGTTCAGCCAGTTTTCTTGCATACTCAGTGCTTTCGCCCAGATCATCGATAATGATGGCCAGCTTTCCTGACCCGGGCTGGGTGAGCGGCGGATCAATTCCCAGACGCAAAAGGTGGGTATTCTGGCCGTTGATGCTTATGGACCAGTGATGCTGAGATTCATCTTCCAGCTTGAGGGAGGCGTTGTCCACAAACAATGCCAGGGTGTCCTGAAGTATGCTGATGAATTCAGACTGCCGGTTGTTGGTATATACATGCAGGTCCTGAAACTGGTAGGGTGTCCCGTAAAAGAAACGGTTTTCAATCCTTGAATGCAGTATGTGATCATCATCCTTGTCCATCCTGGACAAGGCATGCAGGATGGCCATGTCCGCCTCCCAGACCCTGAGATCAAAGCCGATCCCGATTCTTTCCTCATAGACGGGTTTTCTTGGCTTTTCAGTAAAGAGATCAGGCCGGGGATAAGGCTTTACTGTGGAATCCCGCTCATGCAGTGTCTCTTTCTTGGCAGGCAAAAGAAGAATACCCACCAGGGCTATCAGAGTGATGCCTGCCACCGCCCCCCATATGAACAAACCAAGCTTGCTTTTTGCAGGCTTTTTGACAGGGGGTTTTTTTTTGCCTTTGGATTTTTTTTTGCCGGATGATGCAGCCATGATCAGCAGTTATTGCAGACGAATTTCCTGTATTCTGGGCATGGAGCGCAAGAGCTCCAGGGCCAGGCGCAGCTGGTTGTCCTCGGCCAGCAGATCCTTCACCTCCTGGGTAAGCTCGTCTTCCCTCTCGGGTCTTTCCGGCTGCTCTATATGCATCTGCAGCAATGACTCCCTGAGATTGGAATCGTCGGGCTCCCCGTCTTTTCTTTGTTTCCTCTGCAAGGGCATGTGTATGTCCGGAGCGATTCCTTCAGCCTGGATGGAGCGCCCCTCAGGAGTATAGTACAGGGCAATGGTCAATTTTATGGCTGATCCGTCGGACAGGGGAATTATGCTCTGTACCGAGCCCTTGCCGAAGGTGGGTTCTCCCACCAGCAGGGCCCGGTTCTGGTCCTGCAGGGCTCCGGCAACGATTTCAGATCCTGAGGCAGACCCGGCATTGATGAGGACAACCATGGGCGAGGCCACATCCATGGCCCTTTTTCTGGCTTTGTATTCTTTGCGCTGAACCTTTTCCCGTCCCTGGGTATAGACAATCATGCCTTCTTCCAGGAAAAGATCAGATACGGATACAGCCTGATCGAGCAATCCACCGGGATTGTTGCGCAGGTCAAGGACTATGCCCTTGATATCTCTTTCGTCAGAGTACCGCTGTAGTTCTTTCTTCAGCTCCTCAGTTGTAGTAGCCTTGAAATCAGTAATGCGCAGGTGCACATACCCGGGTTCAAGCTCATTGATTCTCACCGAGTGCACCGGAATATCATCTCTTACAATCTTCACCTTGCGGGGGCTCTGAGCCTCCTCTGAGAGGACAGTCAGCTCCACCGCCTCGCCCTTGGGTCCGCGGATCTTGCGTACAGCATCCATTAAAGCCATGCCCTGGGTGGACTCGCCGTCTATTTCCAGGATCATGTCTCCGGGTTCAAGGCCGGCTTCATGGGCCGGAGTGTCTTCTATGGGAGATATGACCACCAGGCGGTCGTTGCGGATACCGATCTGGATGCCGATGCCTCCGAATTTGCCGGAAAAGTCTTCCTGCATCATCTGCAGCTGTTCCAGATCAACATACGAAGAGTGAGGGTCAAGGTTCTGGAGCATGCCCTTGATGGCTCCACGGATGAGTTCTTCGCGGTCTTTTTCGTGCACATAGTTATCTTCAATCAGATGCAGCACTTCACTGAACATCTTCAGGGCATCGAGCTTGTCCTCCCTGGCCTGACTGTTCCATGGGGCTATGACCAGCAAGAATAAAATTGCTATGGTTCCGATTAAATGGTTAATACGCATTATTTCCTCCAGATGCTTGGTATTATGAATATGACAAGGTATTGCAGCATGTTATGTCCATAGAGCCGGAATGCCGGCTGCAAAAAAACTGTGTTGACTCCTCAATGATTTCTGAAAGGCGGGGTCTTAAATCTGTGTACAGGCCCGATATGCGGAAATCAGGATTTACCCAGCCATTGGTAAGGATTAATGGGTTTTTGTTTAAAACGCAATTCAAAATAAATTCCATGGGAATTGATTTGAGGGTAATAGCCTGCAGTCCCTATGTTCTCCCCCTGTTCTACCTCCTGGCCTATGGATGTATTGCTCCCGGAAAGATAGGCATAAAGAGAATAGTAGTCATCCCCGTGAAAAATAATAACCACTCTTCCGAATCCTCGCAATGTGTCATTGTGGACCACCTTGCCCCAGGATATGGCCCGCACAGGGGCATTTTCAGAAAGAGATATGCTGAGTCCGTTATGCGGGGGGTTGTTGGAAGGATTGAAGGCCTGTACTATTCTGCCCTGGGCCGGCCATGGCAGATCACCCTGAAAGCTTTTCATGTCTCTGTCAATGGTGGCTGATTTAAGATTATAGTTCAGCGAGTCAATGACTCCCATAATCTCTTCTACCAGTTCCTGACCGGCAAGCTTTTGGGCCCTGATTTCCTGGAGTTCCCGGACAAAACCCAGTTTCTTGTCCAGCATCTGATCCTTGAGGTTGTTGACCCGGTCCAGCTGGGACTCAAAATCCGACCGGGCAACCTCCAGTTCTTTCATGTTTGCAGCAAGCTCTCTGCTCTGGTCCCTGAGCAGGGAAAGGGCCTGGTTCATTTCCTGGTGAACAGCCTGCAGCCAGGATATCCTGCGGTCCAGCTGAGCCCATTCATCCATGCCGGCCAGCCCCTGAGCCCGGCTTTCAAGATAGATGGGCCACAAATCACTGACCAGGCCTTTGACCCTTTTCAGGGTTTTCTCTCTTTCCCGGTTAAGCTTTTCATATCTGTCAAGCATGTCTGCTTCTCTGGACTGAAGTTCAACAAGCCTTTGTTCCTGCTGGTCAAGCTTGTCTGAAATTTCATCCAGCCTGTCTTCTGTCTGAGCCAGTTGAGAATAGACCTCCCTTTCCCTGGCGCTCAGACGTTCCAGAACGCTTTTGTGCCTGCTGATTTCTTCTTTGCGGGCTTCAATTTCCGCCTCAATATCTTCCTGATGGGAAGCTCTGAGTTTCTGGGGAAAAGAAAGGAGGACACATGCCAGCAAAACCAGGAACCAGGTCAGTGCCTCACGAGATATGTTCATGATCAAACCGTGGCCTTGAAGCCCGGCCTTTCCCGGAGGTTTATTCAGTTTATGTTTCATGATCAGTCAATAATATTTATTGAAAATATATCTGTAAAGGACAACCGGCGCAAAGAGGTTTCTTTTTCAGGCACCATGTTTTTGCCGTGCGGACCAGAAGGGCATGGTACTCGTTGAATAAATGCACATCCTCAGGCAGATTGTCCATGAATAAGGAACGCAGTTCATGATAATCAATGTCTTCAGGTACCAGAAAATGGCGGTTGAGAATCCTTTTGGTGTAGGCATCCACAACAAAACTGGGCTTTTTCAAGGCGTAAAGAAGAATGCTGTCTGCAGTTTCAGGTCCGATTCCCTTGACCTGAAGAAGCCTGGATCTGAGAACCTCCAGTTCCATTTTCTGAAGGGTTTTGAAATTATAATTGCACTCCATGCGCAAAAACCACAAAAAGTTCTTGAGCCTGCCGGCCTTGATCCGGAAGTAACCGGCAGGCCGGATGAGCCTTGCCAGTTCATCTTCGCTCAATGCGGACATTTTTTCAGGGTGAAGAACTCCGTTTTCCCGGAGGCGTAAAACAGCCTTCTGCACATTGCTCCAATTGGTATTCTGGGTCAGGATGGCTCCCACGGCCACCTCAAAAGGGGTGATCCCAGGCCACCAATGGCTGGGACCAAGGGCTGAGGACAGGGTTTCAAACCAGTTTAACAGCAGCGTTTTCCGATTCATGGATTCTGATTTTTTTTGCAGGAACCGGTCCAGATCAATGCGGACCATTCCTGATTTTTCAGTTCAACGGGTTTTGGAAGTCCGAGCTCCTGGTAGTGCTTGGCCAATCTGGGGGCCTGGTAGTCGATGATGCCTGAAAGTATAAGAACCCCGGAAGGATTCAGGCGCATCAGAATTTCCCGGGCCAGCTGCTGCAGGGTGGAGGAAAGTATGTTGCACAGAATCAGATCAAACTTAATATCCGGGTCCAGCGAGGCAATTTCCCCTTCAACTACCTGGAATCTTTCACCGACTCTGTTTGCAGCGATATTTTCCAGGGCATTACCCACTGCTGTGGGATCAATATCCACTCCCAGGCCGGTCATGCCCAGCTTGGCGCAGGCTATTCCCAGAATGCCCGAACCGGTCCCCAGGTCCAGGAACCTGGTGTCGGGGGGCAGGAGTCCACGTGCGTAAAGCCTGGAAACTGCCTGGAGACATAGATGGGTGGTGGCGTGGTGTCCTGTACCGAAGGCCATCTTGGGAGTGATGATGATGCTGATCCGATCCTGGCTGGTATTTTTCAGCCAGTCAGGCAGGATGATAAAGCGCTCATCAACTTCTATGGGTTTAAAGAAATCCTTCCAGGCACTGTTCCAGTCCTGCAGTGGAACTTTTTTTTCCTGAATATCTGCACCCGGGCAGTTTTCCAGAACCAGCCCTTTGAATATTCTGCATGTCTTCTCCTGGTCGAAGTAGATGGTAAAAAGAGTGGATTCCCCAAGATCCTCTTCTTCCCACCCCCATGAAATGTAGGCATGAAGAAGGGCCTCCAGGGCATTTTGATTCTTTCTGTGGTGGTTGATACTCAACAGGTACATGGGTATTGAACTGAACAGGGCCGGGTTTGTGTGTAAAGATGCACCAAACAGTCTCTGCACCGGACAGGCCCGGGTGTAATATTTTTCTTCACGAACCAGTCCTTGAACCGGACAGGGTTTTTTCAAGGGCTCCGGCGAAAGCAATTATATCCTGTCTGGGTATGACCAGAGGGGGCAGAAGCCTGAGCACTGTATCCTGGGTCAGGTTGAGAACAAAACCCTGATCCAGCAGATTCTTCCACACTTCCTGGCCGGGAAAGGTGAGTTCAATCCCGATCATCAGGCCGCTGCCCCTTATTTCCCGGATGGCTCCCGGACAATTGTGAGCAACCTCTTCAAAAAGTTTTCTGGCCCACGTGCCGGTCTCCAGGCTTCTTTGCACCAGATCTTCCCGTTCCATGATTTCCAGGCATTTGAGGGCTGCTGCCGAGACCAGGGCCCCCCCTCCGAAAGTGGTTCCGTGACTTCCGGCATCAAAGGCCCGGGCAATTTCTTCCCGCACCAGAAGTGCCCCCATGGGCAGACCACCGGCCAGGGCCTTGGCCGAAGTAATCATATCCGGCTCTAGACCTGCAGATTGGCAGGCCCAGAAGGATCCGGTGCGACCCAGGCCGGTCTGGATTTCATCAGCTATTAGCAGGATGTCGTTTTGCTCCTGCAGTTCTCTGATCTTGGCGATAAAATCCGGGGACAAATGTTTGATTCCCCCCTCGCCCTGGATGCATTCGGTCATAATGGCCCCTGTATTGCTTGTAACCGCTTCTTCCAGGGCCTTAACATCGTTCAGGGGCACATTTTTAAAGCCGGAGGGGAGGGGGCCGAATCCGTCCTTTATTTTGTCCTGTCCTGTGGCGGTCAGTGTGGCCAGGGTGCGGCCGTGAAAAGACCCGGAAAAGGTGATGAGTTCAAACCGGTTCTGTTCTCTGATCTTTTTCATGTAGCGGCGCATGAGCTTGATGGCCGCTTCATTGGCTTCGGCACCGGAGTTGCAGAAGAAGGCCTTGTCCATGGAACAAGTCTCTGTCAGCTTCTCCGCCAGTATAACCTGTTCTTCATGAAAAAACAGGTTGCTTACATGGATCAGCTTTTCAGCCTGATCCCTGATGACGGAGACTATTTCCGGGTGGCTGTGCCCCAGGTTGCATACGGATATACCTGCCAGCAGGTCGATGTATTCTCTGTCCTCAAAGTCATACAGCCTGCATCCCCTGGCTTTTTTAACCGCCAGGGGATAACGGGCATAAGTAGGACAAAGATATTTTTCAGTCCGGCGCTGGATTTCAGAAAAATCCATACGAAGTTCTCCTGATATGTGCGGTGTTCAGAGACCCGAGGCAGTTATAAAGGCCTCAGCAAAGGGATTTTCCAGTACTTTTACGTGTTGTTCCAGCAGGATGTGGTTCTAAAATCCAGTATGACCGAAGCCTCCGGAACCTCTCTGTGTGGGGGACAGTTCAGAGACCTGTTCAAGACTGGCCCTTATCCAGGGCATAAAGACCAGCTGGGCAATGCGTTGTCCTCTCAGGACGGTTCGTTCGTCCATGGAGTTGTTGAGCAGGGAGACAATTATTTCTCCCCGGTAATCCGGATCAATGACTCCCACACCCTGGCTGACAACAAGTCCCTGCTTAGTCCCTAACCCGCTGCGGGAAAATATGAACCCGGCGATTCCGGGCTGGGTGATCTCCAGAGCGATGCCTGCAGGAAACGGATGTCTTTCTCCGGGGGACAGCACGATACAGTCTTTCCTGATCCAGGCCTGCAGATCAATACCCACAGATCCGCAGGTGGAGTACTGCACCTTGTAATGTTCCGGGCCGGCATTAGCCAGGTATTTTATTTTCACCGGCACTGAACTGGACATGCACTTATCCTTGTATAAGGTTTCATGTTTCAGATTAACTTTTGATGCTCTATCCTGCAAGGGTTAATTGAGTCTTGCAATTTCAGGGCATGGGTGGCAAGACAGTACCAGGAAAGTTTGAGGGCATTGAACGGAAAAGATATTGATAACCATGCAGTAATGAGTGCCCTTTTTTCCTGAAAAGATTTTTGCCGGCAACCGAACGCCCTGTGGACAGAAAGCAGCTCACATGTTTTTTGCCCGGCCGGGCTTTTTAATTAAAATATTCCGGGTTTTTTTATGCCCCAATCCCGTCAGGAGATAACTATATGCGGCCTTTGAAAGTTTACAACGTGATCCCCAAATTGCCCAAAAAGCTTGCCCCGTTATGGGAGCTTTCTTTTAATTTCTGGTATTCCTGGAAACACGAAATCAGCGAGCTATTCAGCCGCATCGATTATCAGCTCTGGAATGAAAGCCGCCATAATCCCGTGCTTTTTTTAAACCTTCTACCTCAGTCGGTTTTTGATGACCTGGCAAGTGATGAATTTTTTCTGGACAGGCTGAATCAGATCAAAAAGAGCCTGGATACTTACAAGTCTTCCACCAAGTGCTCCTTTGAGTTTGAAAGAAGCCAGGGAGCTCCGGTGGTGGCCTATTTCAGTGCAGAGTACGGAATCAGCCTGTCGCTGCCCATTTATTCCGGCGGACTGGGAATCCTGGCCGGTGATCATCTAAAGTCAGCCAGCGATCTGAACCTGCCCCTGGTGGGAATCGGGCTCTGTTATCAAAAGGGCTATTTCCGCCAGCATCTCACCAATGACGGCTGGCAGCAGGAAAAGTATCCCATCAATGATTTCGAGCAGATGCCCCTGACCCTGGTTAAGGATAAAAAAGGTCAGCCCATGACAGTCCAGGTGGACCTGGTGGACAGAAGCGTCAGCATCCGCATATGGAAGGCGGAAATTGGCCGGATAAGCCTGTATCTTCTGGACACCAACCTGGGTACGAACCAGCCCCAGGACAAGGAAATCACCGCCCAGCTCTATGGCGGGGACTGGGAAATGCGCGTCAAACAGGAGATAGTACTGGGCATTGGAGGACTCAGGGCCATGCATGCCATGGGGCTGAACCCCAGGGTGATCCACATGAATGAAGGTCATTCAGCTTTTGCAGGACTGGAGAGAATCAAGATCTTCATGCAGGATCACGGCATGTCTTTTGAGGCGGCCATGGAACTGGTGGCTTCCAGCAGCGTGTTCACCACCCACACGCCGGTCCCGGCGGGCAATGACAGGTTTGCCCCGGATCTGATGCAAAAGTATTTTGAGTCCTATGCCCAGGAACTCGGCCTGGCATTCAAAGTTTTTATGGCGCTGGGAAGAGAGGACCCCAGAGATGACCAGGAGCACTTCTGCATGACCGTCCTGGCGCTGCGCCTGTCCAGGTTCAACAACGGAGTCAGCAAGCTGCACGGCAGTGTCTCCAGGAACATGTGGAAAAAGGTCTGGGCCCAGTATCCGGTAGACGACGTGCCTATTGGAGCCATAACCAACGGTATACACATTCCCACCTGGATCGCCCCGGACATGTCCTATCTCTTTGACCGCTACCTGGGTCTGGACTGGAGAGAGGATCCTGATTGCCAGCGGGTCTGGAAGCAGTCTCAGGCAATTCCCGATGCAGAGCTCTGGAGAACACATGAAAGGCTTCGCGAACGCCTGGTGGATTATATACGCCGGCGTCTCAAGGAGCAGATTGTCGCCAGGGGAGGGCGAAGATATGAACTGCAGCTGGCTGAGGAGGTTCTGGATCCCGGCGCCCTGACCATTGGTTTCGCCCGCAGATTTGCCACCTACAAGAGAGCCAACCTGCTTCTCACTGATGTGAAAAGGCTTCTTGAAATCGTAAATCATGACAAGTTTCCGGTACAGTTTATTTTTGCCGGCAAGGCTCATCCCAAGGATGTGGAAGGGAAAAAGATCATCCAGCAGATTGTCCAGTACAGCCGTGAGCAGGATTTGAGGCACCGCCTGGTGTTTGTCGAGGACTACGACATGGAGATCGCCAGCTACATGCTCCAGGGCTGTGATGTCTGGCTCAACAATCCCAAACGTCCCCTGGAAGCCTGCGGTACCAGTGGAATGAAGGCTGTAGCCAACGGAGTGCTCAACTTCAGCACCCTGGACGGATGGTGGGATGAGGCCTACACTGAGGACAACAGTTACGGCTGGGCCATTGGTTTCGGGGAAAGCTTTTCAGACCAGGAATACCAGGATCTGGTGGAAAGTCACTACCTGTACAATGTTCTGGAAAAGGAAATAGTGCCAATTTTCTATGATCGCAGACACGGAAGCCTGCCTGTGGAGTGGGTGCGCAAGATGAAAAACGGGTTGAAGCACCTGGCGCCCATGTTCAGTTCTCACCGTATGGTGGAGGATTATGTGCAGACAGCCTATCTGCCGGCATACAAGAATTTTATGGCCCTGGAAAAGAACGGATTTGAACAGGCCAAGTCCCTGGCTGCCTGGAGAATGGACCTGATGACCAAGTGGGGAAGCGTCAGGATTCGCAATGTTCAGGCCGCGGCTGAAGATGAGCTTTATGCCGGGGATGTGATCAGGGTTCGGGCAGAGGTTTTTGTCAATGGACTGTCCACCGAGGATATTCAGGTGGAAATATATGCCGGAGATGTGGACATGGACGGCAACTTCCTCAGCCGCAAGACAGTGCTTATGGAACAGAAGGAAGGGGTGGGACAAGGCTGGATAGCCTATGAAGGCACACTGGAAACCTTTAAGACCGGCCGCTTCGGTTACACTGTTCGCATTCTGCCTCATCATTCCCTGCTTCTTGATCCGCACTGCCTGGGCCTTATTCACTGGGCCTGAGGTTCAGAGGCCGGATGACCACGCTGACCACGCTAAGTTCGCGGCAAGATGCGTGGACAGGCAAAGAACAGAGGCTGCAGGCTCATACACTCAGGCAGAAGGACCCTTGTCCCTTTGAAAAACATGCAAGATGCCAAACTGCGTGCTGATGTTCTGCTCCACGAAAAGGGCCTGGCTGATTCGCGGGAAACAGCCAGGAGACTGATCATGGCCGGGCAGGTCTACCGGCTCCGTGACCATGAAAAAATCCGCGTGGAAAAACCGGGCCAGTCTTTGCCTGCAGATTCCCGCCTGTGGATTGACAAGGGACAGAGATTTGTCAGCCGGGGCGGGGACAAGCTGCTGACCGCCATTGAAGAGCTGGATGTGCAGGTCCGGGGCAGGGTCTGCCTGGATGTGGGTGCTTCCACCGGAGGATTTACAGACTGCCTGCTTCAGATGGGTGCCTCCCGTGTATATGCTCTGGATGTGGGTCAGGGACAGCTGCACTGGAAATTGAGACAGGATCCCAGGATTGTCTGCCTGGAAAAAGTAAATATCCGAACGGCTGAACCATCCCTGCTACCGGAGCAGGTAGACCTGGCAACAATTGACTGTTCCTTTATCTCCCTTACCCTGGTACTGCCCGCAGTACTGCCTTTTCTCAAACCCAATGCCGGAGTTGTAGCCCTGGTTAAGCCGCAGTTCGAGGTGGGCCGCGGCCTGACAGTCAAAGGCGTGGTCAGGTCCCAAGAAGCTGCGGAAAAGGCGGTACAGAAGGTGATAGACCTGGCAGTACATGAGCTGGGTTTTGTTTTTCTGGGCCGGGCCTTATCCAGGATAAAGGGTCCCAAAGGCAACCAGGAGCACCTTGTTTTTCTGCAATATGCGGGCAGCGCACAGGCCTCCCTATGAACAGTGTTTCCAGAACAGACAGGCGCAAGCAGAGAATAAAGGATGTGCTGGCGGCAAGGCAGCAGGATCTTACCCTGGTGCTCAACAACATTCACGATCCCCACAATGTATCAGCCATCCTGAGAAGTTGCGACGCATTCGGGGTTCCCTGGGTGCACCTGCTGTATACCGGGCAGCAATTTCCCCGGATGGGCAGCAAAACCTCTGCTTCGGCCCGCAAGTGGGTAAGCCGCATAAGGCACAGAGATGCCCGGGAAATGGTGCAGAACCTGAGAAATCAGGGTCTGCACCTGGTCAGGACCGGCTTTGGAAAAAGCGCGGTCATGGTCCAGGACTTTGACTTTACCCGGCCTGCTGCGGTGATTCTGGGCAACGAACACAGCGGGGTGCAGGAAGATTTACTGCATCTGGTTGAACATGAAATATGCATCCCCATGCACGGAATGGTCCAGAGTCTTAATGTTTCCGTAGCTGCGGCCATTATCCTTTATGAGGCCTACAGGCAGAGACTGCAGGCCGGTCTGTTGAGGGAAAGGGCCCTGACCTCTGTTCAGCAGGAAGAAATGTACAATGAGTGGCTGCAAAAATAAAAGGGCCAATATCTATATCATCGGGCCCAGGGCCAGCGGCAAGACAACTCTGGCCAGAGCCATTGCCGCGAAAACAGGCTTGAGACCTGTGGATACCGATGCTGTCCTGGAAGAGAAGCAGGGGAAAAGCATCCAGGAGCTGGTGACAGAAGGGGGCTGGGAGAGGTTCAGGGACCTGGAGGAGAAGATACTGGCTGATACAGCTGCATCCACCTCCATGGTGGTGGCCACCGGAGGCGGGGTGGTCCTGAGGCCGGGCAACCGCGAACTGCTTGAAAGCCCGGAGCATCTCACCGTGTATCTGCTGGCCGATGTCTACCTCTTGCTTCAAAGGCTTGAGCAGGAACCCAAGACAGGACAAAGGCCGCCGCTTTCTTCCCTGAGCCTTGAAGAGGAAGTCCGCAGCACCCTGACTGAGCGTGAGCCATTGTACAGGGAATGTGCAGACCTTGTGCTCCCTGCTGAACATTCAGCGGATGTTCTGGCCGCAGAAGTGATCAGTATCTATTGCAAGCGCTGAATAACTGGCTGAATTTGCGAATTGCTTATGGATTTTCTCATTACCTGGGTTCTCATCGGCCTTGTCAGTGCTATCATAGCCGCCCGCAAAGGGCACAGCGGCTGCGGATGGTTTGTGCTGGGAATCCTGTTCGGTCCGTTCAGCCTGGTATTTGCCCTGCTGGTTCCTAAAAATCCTGCCTTCTCTTCAAAGCTGACCATACAGGGTAAGGCCCGCAGGACTTGTCCCCATTGCGCGGAAATGATCAGGTCTGAAGCGGTCAGGTGCAGCTATTGCGGCGAGTATGGCACGGCCCGGGGTGGGAAAAAGAAGAGCATTATTGTGGTCCGGGCCAGTGAAATAATGGCGGTGATCAGGCA
>PUMA01000146.1 GCA_003551155.1 Desulfonatronospira sp. | reverse complement strand
TGGCTCCCCGGGACGGACTTGAACCGCCAACCTAGTGGTTAACAGCCACCCGCTCTGCCGATTGAGCTACCGGGGAACATGGTTAAATGAACAAAAATAACTTGAATCACAGCTGCGGCTTGTTGAACCGCCAATCACGCTGGAAGCTTGATTAACAGCCACCCGCTCTGTTACGCCAAAGGCGTAATTGAGCTGCCGGGGAACGGGTTTAAAAATTTTTGCGGAGCCGGTACCGGCTCCGCAAAAATTATTGTCTAATCCAATCAGGTTAGCCAGTCAACAGTTTTTTAGTTGGCCAGCCACTTTTCCACCATATCAGGGTTTTCCTCAAGAAAGCGCACTGCATTGGCGTAAAGGTCATCAGGGTTTTCCTGATTCCAGTCCATGACCACAGCCATGTCTTCCTGGCTCCAGGCAAAGTTCTTCAGGAAGTTGTAAGCCTCAGGAGCATCGTCTTTAAGTCCTTTGCGGCCCACCTTGCCGATATATTCGGCTTCACCGAATACTTTCTCGGGATCCTCCAGATATTTGAGATCCCAGCGCCCGAACTTCCAGTGGGGGGACCAGCCGGTGACCACGATCCATTCCTCACCGCGGATAGCGTCGCGCAGGGCCGCGGCCATGGTCGCGTCACTGCCTTCAAGCAGTTCCATGTTGGTCAGGTTGTATTCCTCAATAGCCTCTTCGGTCCTGGACATTATCCCGGCACCAGGATCAATGCCGGTAATCCTGCCCCGGAACTTATCCGCATGCTCGTTCAGTTCCTCAATGCTGTCAATGGTCACGTAATCCGGAACAACCAGTCCGATCCTGGCGTTTTCAGTCAAGACCCCCAGATCTTCCACCTGGCCGGCTGTGGCCTCCTTGTAATCAGCATGGGTCACAGGCAGCCAGGAAGTGACCATGGCATCCACATCACCCGTGGCTATGCCCCGCCACATGGCAGCAGCGCTGACGGACAGAGTTTCCACGTTATAGCCCAGTTTCTCCTGCAGAACCGCATGGGCCACATTGGTGCTGGCCACAGCACAGTCCCATTCCACATAAGCAAGGGTGAGTCTGCCTTTGGCTTCCGCCGGGGAAGCAGCAAAAACCATGAGCAAAGCCAGCATGGATAGAACTGCCAATCCTTTTTTAAACATAACCTACCTCCTTGAATTGTTTGAAGGGTTTAGCGGGCTGTGTAAGCGTATTGACCATATGCTTATACAGCCCCGGAATTATAACCTTTTCATTTATATTGACCCAGCTACTCCTTGGCCAGCTGCTGCAGCACCCGGTCCAGGATTATGGCCAGGATGACAATGCCGATGCCTGCCTCAAATCCAGCCCCGGGCTGCAATCGCTGGATGGCCCGCCAGACTTCACCGCCCAGACCGCCGGCTCCGATCATGGCTGCAATGACCACCATGGAAAGAGCCAGCATGACAGTCTGGTTCACCCCGCCCATTATGGTACTCTTGGCCAGAGGCAGCTGGATCTTGATCAGCTTCTGCCACCTGTCCGCCCCGAATGCGTCAGCACACTCGGTCAGATCCTTGGGCACCTGTCGAATCCCCAGGTTGGTAAACCGAATCGCCGGGGGCATGGAAAATATTACCGTGGCAAATATGGCCGCCACCCTTCCCAGTCCGAAAAAGGGAATGGCCGGTATAAGATATACAAAAGCGGGCAGGGTCTGCATAAAATCCAGAATGGGCCTGACAATCCTGTAGACCCAGTCGCTCAGACCGGCGATTATCCCCAGGGGTATCCCGATGGAGATGGCGATTACAGTGGCCACTACCACCAGACTCAGGGTGCTTGCCGCAGCTGACCACAGACCCATATTCCAGATAAGACCCAGTCCTAAAAAAGTAAAGACTGTAACACCGCGTTTCCTGGTCATGAAAAAAACCAGGAGCGTGGCCAGCAAGACGACAATGACGGGATGTACAGACATCATGGTGGCTTCCAGGAAACGCAGCCCCTGATCTGCTACTGCAGAAAAGGCCCGAGTGGCAATGGCCAGATGTTCCACCAGAAAATCTATGCCCGCCTCTATGCCTTTGCCTACAGGTATTCTGGGCAGCTCAAAACTCATACGTCACATCCCCGCTCGGCAATGGCTGTGAACAGAAGACCCTTGACAATGATTCCCAGCAGCTTGTTCTGCTCGTTGACCACTGCCACAGGATAGGACATGTTCTGCATGATGGGAAAAAGCTCAGAGGCAGGAGTGTCCGGGGCCACGGTCTTGATATCCCTGTGCACCACCTTTTCCAGGTCACCTTCTCCCTGATCCGCAAGATTGCGGACTTCATCGGCAAACACTATTCCGGCTACAGTGTGGTCTTTTTGTACCACAAACAAAGAGGCGATGGCATTTTTTCTCATCTTGCGCAGGGCGGTCTTGGGCCCGTCCGAGCCCAGATAGGCCACGTCCTCGCTCTTTTTCATTACGGATTCAGCTGTGAGGACCTTGGTAATATCCACTTCCTCCACAAACTTACGCACATACTCTGTTGCCGGCCTGGTCAGGATCTCCTCGGCGGTTCCGATCTGCTCCACAGCACCGTCCTTGAGGATGACAAGCCGGTCTCCGATTTTCAGGGCCTCGTCCAGGTCGTGGCTGATAAAAACAATGGTCTTCTGCATGCTCTGCTGCAGATTGATGAGCTCATCCTGCATATCCCTGCGGATAAGAGGATCCAGGGCACTGAAGGCCTCGTCCATGAGCAGGATGTCCGGATCCAGAGCCAGGGCCCTGGCCAGGCCCACCCTCTGCTGCATGCCTCCGGAAAGCTCGCTGGGGTATTTCTCGCCCCAGCCCTCAAGTCCCACCATTCCCAGAGACTTCTCCGCTTTTTTTCTTCTTTCAGCCTTGTCTACTCCCTGGACCTCCAGTCCGAATTCAACATTATCAAGAACGGTGCGATGCGGAAAAAGGGCAAAGTGCTGAAAAACCATCCCGAATTTCTGCCGCCTGAACTCGCGCAGTTCCTTGGTGCCGAGCGCCCGCACATCCTGTCCGTCCACGTAGATTTCGCCGGCCGTGGGTTCAAAAAGCCGGTTGATGCACCTGACCAGAGTGGATTTGCCGCTTCCGGAAAGACCCATGACCACAACGATTTCTCCTTCATTGACTGAAAAGGATACATCGGCCACTCCCACAACATTGCCGGTTTTTTTTAAAATCTCAGATATGGAAACCCCGTTTCTCAACAGCTCCAAGGCCTTGCCTGGAGAATCGCCGAAAATCTTGATCACATTTTTAAGAGCAATTTTTTCCATAAAGCAACCTGAAACAATGTGCTGTTATAAGTAATGCAGATTATGCAAGCATAAAAAGTAAGTTTATACTAACACTATCACTCAGAATGTCAAGCAAACCTCCATGCATATGAAAAGTAAACAGGTTCTGGCTCAAATTTTCCGGAATAAGCTTCCATGTATTAGAGTTTAAAAGCATTTCATCAGGTAATACTGCTTAAACCAACCTGACTTCTTAAAGCACGCAACAGCTGTGATAAATTAACAAAACAACAAGCATGCTTGATAGTTATGAAAAAAATGATTCTGAAATTCCAAGGAACCCATGATCTTTTTTGCGTTCTTGTTGGGGCAATTCTTGACGTATGATCCGTTTTAAAATAAATTTGAATGATTTTACTGCAAAAAGTTCCGGATTGCCTTATATGCTATTCCTTCGAGGCCTGGTTCCGGACTCGATTCCCGGGGCAGGAACTCAGTCTTTACAGGCAGTTGTCTTGGCAGTTTTTCCCAAGTCCACAGCCGCATATACTTTGCAGTCAAATGCTGCGTTCAAAGCAGTTTGAAAGCCTGCATTTAAAAACGTGCGAACTTGATCTTGACCAGAACAGTCCGTAAATAAAGCCTTAAGCTTATGAAAAATTATA
>PUMA01000117.1 GCA_003551155.1 Desulfonatronospira sp. | reverse complement strand
TATTTCCGGATGCTGAAACTGCCGGTTTTCTTTCCGGAAACGAGGAGTTTTTTCTTTTGGCAAGGAAATCAAGCAATTATGAGGAGGCGTATCTTAATACGTTGACGAATAATTGTGCAGACTGACGCAGCCAAAAGGAAAAAGAACCGTTTCCGGATGAAAACTAATTAACATTGTCGGGGCCCGGCGTCCACCTGCATGTTGAGACCGGCTTCATGCGGACCGTGATCCGGGGCACCATGTAATACTTGCATTCAGAATCGTCCTGAGTAAAAAGTGATTCAAAACCATTGATACTGAACAGATCCACTATTTCCGGCTGTCCCTGAGCAGGGCAGGGAGCCCTTCCATGGTTCCGGACAGCCGGTGTTCAATATGAAACGTCCAACAGGAAACATTTTATGCGCTGCATCGAGGCTGATACCATTTATACCGGCAAAGAGGTGGTCAACAACGCATTCCTTGTCCTGGACCAGAGGACCTTAGTTGGGATTTCCAGGGAACCCCGGGGAGAAAGGCTTAAAAGGTGCAGGGTCATTACTCCGGCCTTTATTGATCCCCACAGCCATATCGGCATGGTCAGGGCGGGCGAGCCCCACTCCGAGAGTGAAGCCAATGATAAGCATGACTCCATGCTGGTGCTGGCCGATGCCCTGGATTCCCTGCAGATGGATGACTGTGCCCTGCAGGAAGCGGTTGAATGCGGAGTGCTCTATTCATGCATCATGCCGGGCAGCGGCAATATTATGGGCGGAAAATCAGCAGTCATCCGCAACTATGCCCTGGACAGCAGCCGGTCGTTGATTGCCAGGGCCGGGATTAAGGCTGCCCTGGGATACAATCCCATGTCCACCACATCCTGGCAGGGGACCAGGCCCACCACCAGGATGGGGGCCCTGGCTGTCCTTCGCAGAAAACTGGACCAGGTGGAAGGGAAGAAAAAGCAGTATGAGCAGTCTTCCCCTGACAAGCAGAAGGAGATTGTTTTTTCCTTAGAGGAAGAGGTCCTGCTTGAGCTGCTTAAGGGCCGCATCCGTCTTAGGGTCCACGTGCACAAGATAGATGACATTGCCGCCCTGCTCAGGCTGGTGGATGAGTACAGGCTGCTGGTCAGCGTGGAACATGCCATGGGAGTGGACAAACTTCACATCTTTGAAGAATTGCGGAAGAGAAACATACCGGTTGTTTATGGTCCGGTGGACGGGTTTCCCTACAAGGTGGAGCTTAAGCATGAAAACTGGCGCAACATAAAGCATCTTCTGGATTCCGGAGTTGAGTTCGGGCTCATGAGCGATCATCCGGTAACTCCGGCACGTCAGCTTCTGCTGCAGACCCGCTGGCTTATCCGCTGCGGTCTGTCCAGGCAGCAGGCCGTGGAGGTCCTGACCAGGAGCAATGCACGGATCCTCGGCCTGGAGGAAACCCTGGGAACACTGGAACAGGGGAAATGGGCCTCCTTTGTCTGCTGGAACAGTGATCCTTTTGATCTGACAGGCTATCCTGTGGCGGTATACGGGGAGGGGGACCTGCTGTATCAGGCGTCTGAGCATGACGACAGGCATTCCCGGGCAGGGGATGAAACATGAAACAATTTGTTTGAGTCCGGATAAGACATGAGAAAATTCATAAAAGGCGTCCTGAATCTCAGAGAACATAGAAATGTTGCAGTAACCGGCATAGCCGGAGGCGGTAAGACTGTTTTTCTGACCTCGCTCATCTCCCACCTCATGGAGTTCGGCCAGGGCAATTTTCATGTAGGCAGGGGGGTGGACATTACCGATTTCAGGGAAATACCCCGCAGGGAGAAATGGCCTCCTTTTTTCGCCCATTCAGCCTATCGCGAGGACCTGGCCCGGGGCAGGTGGCCGGAAAAGAGCACTGACTGTTCAGAATATGTATGCAGATTCAGGCGCTCGGACTGGATGCTGCATACCCAGGGCATGTCCTTTTTTGACTTTCCGGGCGAGCGCACAGCTGATGCGGCCATTGCCGCGTTCAGCGACTATGAGCAGTGGTCCGGGCACGTATTGTCCCATTTCGAGCGGCACCACGACTATGCTGCGGCAGCCGGGCCCTATCTGGATTATGTCCGGGGACACGAGATATCCAGGGACAGGCTTCTGCACCTTTACAGGGAGACGCTGGCAGGGCTGATACTTAACTACAAGCCCCTGGTGACCCCCTCCACCTTTTTGCTGGATCAGCAGGGAGTGCCTGCTGATCCGGGTACTGTCCAGGAGATCGCGGCCGAAAGGATCGCAGGCACCGCTGAAAATCGCCAGTTCGCTCCTCTGCCGGAAAAGGTCTGCAGGGAAAATCCGGGTCTGGCCAGGGAAATGTCCGTGGAGTTCAGGATCTACAGGAAAAAGGTGGCCCTGCCGGTGTTTGAAAAGATATCCAGGGCCGGAAGCCTGGTGGTCCTGGTGGACATCCCTTCACTTCTGGCCGGGGGCGTGGGCCGCTACAATGACAACCGCCAGATTCTGCTGGATCTGTTCGAGATCCTGAGGCCCAGTTCGGATCTGGGCACCCTGCTTCTGAGATACCTCAGGTTCTGGCGCAGGAGCCTGAGCCGGGTGGCATTCGTGGCGGCCAAGGCCGACCTGGTGCATCCCATGGATGTTGAAAACAGGCGCCTCATCGGGCTTTTGAAGATGATGACCCGCAGGACCGCGGAAATGCTGCCCCAGGTCAAGTGTGAATGGTTCGTGTGCAGCGCCTGCCATTCAACTTTTCCGGTCCCTGGAGTGCGCAGGCTCAAGGGCAGGATCGCCCGGGGCAACCCCGAGCGGGAGTTCAAGGAATACAGCGTTCCTGAACTGCCCGAGGCCTGGCCCGAGAACTGGGCCCCAGGCGATTATCCCTTTTTCCGGGTCTACCCGGACGCACCTGAGAACTATCTTATCCCGCCCAGGCACATGGGCCTGGACCGGGTGTTCGAGTTTATCTCCGGCTGAACCCGGGGTTGCGTTCTTATGCTGGTCAGCAGGCCGCTTCAAGAACCTGATCATGGAACCTGCATGCTTTTTGTCAAGGGAAGGCGGTATGCCTCGATGATCAAGCCGCTGGTACTTCAGTGCTCTTGCCCGCTCCGGCGGCAACAAAAAATAAATTTCAAAAAAACCATTTGCATCTGTTGCGTCTGTTTCCGCGTTGACACTTCCATGGCGTGCAGCCATAACCTCTTGCCAGCAAGCCATCCAGTGTTCATGCTATCCACCTGGAATGGATCAGATTGTTCAAAACGCAAGGCGGACAGAAACAAATGCGGCTTACAGAGATCTCCCGAAAAAGCAGGGTCCTGAAAAAGGTTCAATTCGGCTGTCTCCAGGACTCCTTTTCCGTGAACATCACCCGGGGGTGCAGCCTGGGCTGCGGGCATAACCCACCTTAGTGGCTTACTCCTCAGACCCTGTCATAAAAAACAAGAAAAATTTGAACCGCAAAGGCGCTAAGTACGCAAAGTTAAAGACGCGAAGCAGAGGTATTGTCCAAAACCGGGACACGGTTTTGGACAAGGCTGCCTTTTCATTTGCCGTACACCCGGCAAATGAAAAAAACCTTTCTGCCTTCCTTTGCGACCTTTGGGTCTTGAGTGAGTCTTCTTGCCCAGTTGAATACACGAAGTGTAGGCAGAGCCATTCAACCGGGGCGAACGGGCGGTTAAGGTTTCTTTATTTCTTGGGTTGCGGGCATGGTCCGCTTTAGTTTGTAAGTGCTGAACACTTTATTTCAGGTTTGCTCACCCAGCTGCCGCTGCACTGATTCCACTTTCTGTACCAGCCGGTTTCTGCCGCCGCGGCGATAGTCAACCTTGAGGGTCAAATAAATGCGGCCGCAGTCCTGCTGCAGATCCTGGAAGCATTTGTTTACCACATCCATAACCTCCTGCCACTCCCCTTCCAGGCAGGTGCCCATGGAATGCAGCGTGTAGTTCAG
>PUMA01000038.1 GCA_003551155.1 Desulfonatronospira sp. | reverse complement strand
GGCTGAAGGCGATACACTTTACGTCACAGACGAGCTGGAGATAACCATGCGTACCGGTCCCAGTCTGCAGCACAGGGTTCTCAGAATGCTTCCCTCGGGAACCTCCCTCCAAGTCCTGGATGAATCCTCTGACTGGTACCAGATACGTACCTCTGACGGCAGAGAAGGATGGGTCCTGAAGCGGTATACCACTCAGAACACACCCAGCAAGCTTATAGCCCGTCAGCTGGAATACATGACCAGTGAGCTTCAGGAAAGGGTTCAAAGCAGCGAACAGAAAGCTGCTGTTCTGGAACAGGAAAATACTGAGCTGCAGTCTAAACTGGACAACATGCAGCAGGAACTGGAAGACCTGTACCAGAAGCACCAGACCCTGCTTAAGGACTCAGGTAATGTTGAGCATATCAAACAGGAGCTGCAACGCAAAAGCAACGCTCTGGCGCTGAGCAGGGAAGAATTACGAGAGTTTGAACAGGAAAACCAGGAACTGCGCTCCCGGAAAAATCTGCACTGGTTTCTGGCCGGTGGCGGCACTGTATTCGCCACAGCCCTGCTGGGATTTATTCTGGGCAGGATACAAAGAAACAAAAGCAGGAGATACTATTTCTGATCCGCAAAACAAGCCTCAGGGATGAACCAGAATCATCCCCGCATGATTTTGTCAGTGGGCCCCCGCCTGCTTTTAATGGAGGCGGCGCTCTGAACCTGCACTGCATCCCTGCCCACCCCCAGAGGGACGAGAACTGAGTCCACGGCCTGCTTTGCCCTGTCCGCGGGATCACTGCCCTGCTCATACGGAACTATAACGATCAGGAGTCCGCCTCTGGAGTCGCCTGAAATCTGGAACTGGCGTATTTGGGGCATCTCCTCCAGGGGAGATTCAACAACAAAGGGATGCACCATGACTGTTTGACCATCAGGACTGCGCAGCTCCAGCAGCTCCTCGCGCCTTCCCTCCAGGGACATGATGCGGCTGAAACACAGCCCGCATGGACAGGGATCATGGCTTACAGCGAGTATATCGCTTACCTCGTACCGGATAAGCGGCAGGGTTCTGTTGAACAGGTTGGTCAGCAGCACTTTGTCGCCGGGCTCTCCGGACGGCAGCACCCTTCCCTTTTCGTCAACGACTTCAAGAACCACCGCGTCCTCGTAAATGTGCAGACCCTGGTGAGCCAGGCATTCTCCGGCTATGATCAAAGTCTCGGCCAGGCCGTAAAAATCAAACAGGTTAAGTCCCCAGGCCCGGCTTACATTGCGTCTAACAGCTCCTGAAACTGTCTCGCCACCGGTGACTATCAGCCTGGGCTGAATTTTCAGTGCACCGTCCAGGGCAGCCCGGCTCAACGGGCCTATTGCCGAGGGGTATCCGCCAAGCACGGTGGGCTGAAAGCGGTTGAGCCTGTCTATCTGCTGCTCCAGGGGTTCGGCCGCTGAAAGCAGCAGGTTTGCCACCAGCCCGGTTCGAAAGCTCCTGGTGAGCTGGGCGCTGACATGGATTGGGTTCAGAGTGCTTATTCCGGCGACCCTGGGCCGCTCACGTATGAGGGAGACCAGGCCTCCCCTGCGGCCCCATACTTCCTCCATGGTCAGCTCCGAGCTCCTGACGATATAGGCCATGCCTTCCCGCCACTCCCGGCGGTTGTAGGGAATGACCACCGGCTGACCGGTGGTTCCCGAAGTGGCAGCAAGGACATACCTGTTCGGCAGATTCACGGCTGTTCCAGCCATCCACCTGCGGACCGAGGCAAGATCCAGATCTTTAACTGCAAGAACCTCATTGTAATGGTCAATGAGCTGGGTCTTGCTCACCGGTTCCAGGGAAGAAAGATCCTCCGGTCCGGGCACATTTCCTGCCCAGCGCCTGCGGTAGAAGGGAGAAAAGCGGGCAGCGTGCTCCAGAAGATGCAACAGGCGTTTTTTCTGCAGAGCAAGGATCTCTGACCGTGAAGCGCGTCTTGCAGCCCCCAGTCGCTTGCTCCGCATGGCCAGGACCCTGATCAGGTTGTACAGAAAAAGCGGCAGCCCCATCATTCGCTCCCAGGGCCTGATGTCCAGCCAGGCCGGATAACAGATTGATATTTATTTACACATTATCCTAAGGCGGGCTATGCCCGCAACCCAATAAAGAAAAGAGAGCTTTTTGACAGGATTGACAGGATTAAGAGCCGGATTAAGAGAGAAGCATTTTGTTCCGCCCGGAAGGCGGACCAAAAGGTGCTTAATCGCCTTTGGCGATGGCTAATGCAATCTGCGGCTTCCGGCTTGCCCTGTGAAATTCCGAAGGACAGCGGAGCTGATTTCACCGGGGCCGCTGATTGCTTATCCTGCTAATCCTGTTAATCCTGTCTAACTTTCTTGTTTTTCATGACAGGGTTTCAAGAGTAAGCCACTGAGAATGAGAGATATGGACATCTTTCTGACCGGATCCAATGCCCATCTTTTTTCTTCTGAATTGGCCACCAGACTTTCAGGCAGGTTTGTACAGTTTCATATAACCAGCCTCAAATTTTCAGAATTTTTAGAATTTCGAGGCTTGGATGCCGGGTCCAGAGACAAGGAGTTCAAAAAGTTCATCAGATATGGAGGGCTGCCCGCCCTGCATCATATGAACATGACGGATGAAGTAATAATTTAGTATCTGAGTTCCATTTATAACACCATCCTGCTCAAGGATATCGTGACCAGGCACAGTATAAGACAGGCAGCGCTGCTGGACAGGATTGCCAGGTTCATCATGGACAATACCAGCCAGGTTGTTTCCGCCAACAGCATCGCCAGGGATTTAAAGTTCAGCGCCTGAAGGTCAGCGTGGATACAGTGCTGAGTTACCTGGACTATTTTCAGGAAGCCCTTTTAACTCATAAGGCTTCCAGATATGACATCAAGGGTCGAAAACTGCTTGAACTTCATGAAAAATACTATCTTGGTGATATCGGGCTGCGCCATGCCCAGCTGGGATACAGAGAAGGGGATATCTCTCAGGTGCTGGAACATATTGTATATCTTGAACTTCTTTCCCGGGGATACACTGTTAATGTTGGCAAGCTTGGAGACAGAGAGATAGATTTCATCGCAGTAAAGGATAATGAAAAAATTTATATCCAGGCAGCCTACCTGCTGGAGTCAGAACAAACCATAAACAGGGAGTTTGCTCCCCTGCTGGATATTCGAGACAACTACCCCAAGCTTGTGCTGAGCATTGATTCGTTTTTCTGTGAAGATTATCAGGGGGTAAGGCGCATGAACCTGATGGATTTCCTGCTGTCCGGTGATGATGGATAAGCTTGCGGGGTGAAGTGCTATTTTAATGAGTCTGCCGAGAAAGAGCTGCTAGCGGCTATTGATGATCATAAAAATGCAGCTTCCATGCTGAAAAAATACTATTATGAAATATTCAACCGCTTCAGCGCCTTCAGAAGTGAAGTCATAGAGGTGCTGTACATGTCTGAAATATTGAAAAAGAAAGCTATTGGAGTGTAGGCCGAATGTTAAGTGGTGATCTTTGCCAAACCATCCTGTCAGGACGATGAAAAGTCCTAACGCTGACCCTGCCCGCAGCCCAGTCAGTAAGAAATATATCACCAGAGAGACATAGACGATACAATCGTATAACAACCTTGACTTTTATACGATAGCACCATATAGTTCTAAGCATGGATGAATTATTGTATCAGTACAATCCCTGGTGGGAAGGAAATCTTGATCTGTCCGGCATCAGGCCGCGAGATCATCAGGTCAATTCGGTCATTTCCGAAATGTCGAAAAAAAAGGCCGTGTTTCTTACCGGACTCAGGCGGGTGGGCAAAACAACATTAATACGCCTGATTATTGACCGGCTCATCCAAGGCGGCACCAGTCCTTCTGATATTTTTTATATCAGCCTGGACGACTATCTTCTTCGAAAGCAAACAATTCTTGATACAGTCACAGCCTACAGGC
>PUMA01000039.1 GCA_003551155.1 Desulfonatronospira sp. | reverse complement strand
GGGGTTCAAGTCCCTCCCTCGCTACCAAAAAAACATGAACAAAGGACAGGCATGAGCCTGTCCTTTATTATTTTTCACCTCCCCTAAAAAATGTGACTGCAAAAAGTCATTTTTGCAGTCACAGACGTCAGAGGTCAGACGTCAGAGGTCAGACGTCAGAGGTCAGTAAAAACAAAAAGTTATGTAGATTATTGATTTCTGAATTATTCATTTCTCGACTTTTTGCAGGCGCATCCTAAAACTTCGGAGCCGGAAATACTCCCCATTATGCCATAATAATTCCACAGCAAACGTCCAAGAACCACTTTTTTTTACATTGACAAAACATGGTTATAAAGACATACTATTCTGAAAGAGAATATTATTTAATTTATAGCACGATTAAAGAAGGAGGTTAACATGGATTTTTATGCCTTTGTAGAAGGCCCTCTGACCTGGGTGGCAATCCTGGTCTTCCTTGTAGGCATCGTGGTCAGGGCAATCATGTATTACAGAACCTCTAAAAAAACCGATAAGCTTATTCACAAGTATTTCAGCCTGAAATGGGTACTGGCCACTTATGTCAAGTGGCTTTTCCCGGCCAACGTAACCTTTAAAAAACAGCCGGTCTATTTCCTGCTGGTTTACATATTTCATATCTGTTTGATTTTACTGCCCATATTTGCATATCAGCATATTATCATGTGGGAAATGTCCCGCTTTGGATGGTCGTGGATCTCTCTGCCCGCCGGACTGGCCCAGTGGATGACCCTGGCCGTGATAGCCATCGGCATCTACCTGATCCTGCGGCGCGCTATCCTTGCTGATCTGAGAATTCTGACCACTGCAGGTGACTACGGCCTGCTCGTGGTTACAATACTTCCCTTTCTCACAGGTTACTTCGCTGCACACGCCACCTTGGGCACCACCGGCTTCCTGGCAGAAAACATGCAGCTGTTTCACATGCTTTCAGGCCAGCTTATGCTCATACTCATTCCCTTTACCAAGCTTTCCCACATGGTCCTTTTCTTCTTTTCCAGAGGAGCAACAGCCATCGAGTTTGGCAGAAGGGATTACTCTGTATAGAATGGTTTGACAGGACCCTGTTAACTTCAGGCATTATTCCAAGGAGGAAAATGATGAAACATGTAAATCGGCAGGAGCTGGTGGACTTTTTAAAGCCCCGGCTTAACGCCAGGTTTCAGACCTGGATTGAAATATGCGCCCATTGCGCGATTTGTGCAGACACCTGCCACTTTTATCTGGCCCATGATCGAAACCCGTCCATGATTCCGGCTCACAAGGCGCGTTTTCTCAACGAGATCCTCAAAGGCAAGGCTGTACCAGATGAAGCCTACCTTAAAAAAATGTACGAAACCCTCTATTATGAGTGCAACATGTGCAGAAGATGCGCCCTGTACTGTCCATTCGGTATTGACGTAGGCCTTCTGGTTTCCCTGCAGCGGGCCATGCTGCACAATGTGGCGGGCTTACGTCCGGCCGGCCTGGAGGCCGCCATAGAGAACTACAGGCAGTTCGGCAACCAGATGGCCCTGACCGAGGAAGACTGGGTGGACACCCTGGAATGGACCATAGAGGAACTGGAGGACGATTATCCCACCCTGGAAATACCCATAGACAAGCAAAACGCCAAGATCATGTACACGGTTAATGCCCGCGAACCCAAGTTCTATCCACAGGACATTCAGGAAGCGGCCATAATCTTCAATGCCGCCCAGGAGGACTGGACCATGCCCAGGGTGGGCTGGGAAGACACCAACCTGTCCATGTTCTGCGGTGACCTGACCACCTCCAAGAAACTGGTGGAAAACACCTTCAGGCAGGCGGACAAGCTCAATGCCAAGCAGGTAGCCATTACCGAGTGAGGCCATGCCTATCGTGCGGTTCGGTACGAAGCGCAAGTCTGGCTGGGTTATGAACCAAAGCAGGAAGTCATCCATGCCGTGGAATTGTATCACGACTACATTGCTTCAGGTAGAATCAAGCTCAAGGAAAAAATCAAGGTCCCCACCACTGTTCAAGATCCCTGCAATGTGATCCGCAGCGGCGGTCTGGCCGAAAAAAACAGGAAGCTGGCGGAAATGCTGTCCGAGGATTTCCGGCCCATGAGCTATCAGGGCAACTACAATTTCTGCTGTTGCGGCGGAGGCGGGGCCATACCCATGGGGGGAGAAATGCGCCCTCACCGCATGAAGGGGGGCAAGGTCAAGGCGGATCAGATCCGGGAGACCGGAGCAAAACTGGTTTTTGTACCCTGCCACAACTGCATCGATCAGATAAGGGATTTAAACAAGGAATACGACCTGGGCATCAAGGCGGTGCACTTCAAGGAAGTAATAGCCCACAACATGGTTATTCCGGAACATATGCTCGCAGCCAAGACTGAGGAAGCAGAGGAGGAGGTATAGCCATGAGCAGGAAAAAGCCTTTTTCCAGAAGAATCATGATCGGTGCTGTGCTGGTGTGTGTACTCATGTTTGGCCCCCACCTGATACAGGCACAACTGCCAGTTTACCTCATTGATAATGAAGATGTCTATACCACCAAGAAAAAGCCCTCGGTTCTGTTTGATCATGATCTGCACATGGCCGTTGCTGAATGCATGGACTGTCACCACCATTATAAAGACGGGGAGAATGTCCTGGAGCATTTTGATCTCTACGAGGGAGCTGAAGGGGTTCTTTGCCGGGATTGCCACGCCGAGCCCGGCACAAGGTTCAGAGAAGACCATGATCCCACTGTAAAAGACCTGGAAAGTGCTTACCATCATCAGTGCATAACCTGTCACCGCGAAACTGTCCCGGAAACTACCGGGCCGCGTACCTGCATGGGTTGTCACCAGGAGGAGTAGCACTCTTTCGCAAAACGATCCCAATACGAATAAAAACGCCCGAAAAAGCCGCCCGGTTCCGAGGAACCGGGCGGCTTTTTCGGGCGTAGTATCAGGAAATTATTGTTGTTCTGCCAGGCATTGGCAGCAACGGCAGATCCTGGATATTGCGGCCGGAATACTCTGCGCCCGCTTTCAGATCGTCTGCCTGAAAAGCATGGACTGCTTCAGGGTTTCCTTGTCCATAAACTTGAGGTCCGATCCCAATGGGATCCCCTGGGCCAGGCGGGTTATCCGGACATGGCTGAATTCTTTCTCCACCATGTTTTTGATGTAAGAACCGGTGGTTTCAGCATCCAGAGTTGTACCCAGAGCCAGGATAATCTCTGAGGTTGATCCATTCTCAAGCCTGTGGCGCAGTTTGCCCATCTCCAGGGAATCAGGCCGCACCCCGTCCAGGGGAGACAAAAGCCCGCCCAGAACCAGATAACGCCCCCTGAAGAAGCCGGAATCCTCCATAACCAGCAGACAGTCCCATTCAGACACAACACAGAGCTGTTCCTGATTCCGCAGGGGATCGCAACAGATGGAGCAGGGATCACTGTCTGCCAGGGCTGCGCACTGTGAACACATGGACAGTTTGTCCCTGAGCTCATAAATAATTTGTCCCAGGGTTCTGGTCTTGTCTTCAGGCCATTTGAGCATGGTCATGGCCATGCGCAGGGCACTTTTAGGGCCTATTCCAGGCAGATCAGTCAACTGTTCTACCAAAAGCTGCATGGCTTCCGGCAACTTGTGCACTTCTTACCCCCTAGAAAAGCCCTGGAATCTTCA
This sequence comes from Desulfonatronospira sp., assembly GCA_003551155.1. Lineage (GTDB taxonomy): Bacteria > Desulfobacterota > Desulfovibrionia > Desulfovibrionales > Desulfonatronovibrionaceae > Desulfonatronospira. Next base: position 304 of record PUMA01000039.1, on the reverse strand, counting down.
TTCCACCGGTGAGCTGGGCCATTTCATTCTGAACCATTTCCCTGGCACGCTTCAGGGCATCGTTGGTAGCGGCCAGGATCAGATCCTGAAGCATTTCCACTTCCTCAGGATCCACCACGTCCTTTTCTATCCTGATGTCCACCACTTCCTGGCCCCCGGTCACTCTGACCGTAACCATTCCCCCGCCGGAAGAGGCCTCCACAGTTCTGCTGTTGAGCTCCTCCTGCATTTTGGCCATTTTTTTCTGCATCATCTGCGCCTGTCTAACCAAATCTTGCATGACTTGCGTCTCCTTATGTTTTGG
>PUMA01000101.1 GCA_003551155.1 Desulfonatronospira sp. | reverse complement strand
TATTTTCCTGAATAAACAGAAAATATCAAACATTGCGGAGATCAAGTGATGTGGGACAGGTCCTTGAGGGAAATTACCCTGGGTCAGCTTTTTGATGAAGCAGTGGAGCGGTATCCTGAGAATGAGGCTTTGGTTTACGTGGATCGCGATTTCCGGCTCACATACAGGGAATTTTCTCATGTGGTGGATCAAATGGCCAGAGGACTCCTGGCCCTTGGGGTACAGAAGGGAGAAAAGGTTGCCATCTGGGCGTCCAACGTGCCTCACTGGCCGGCCTTGCAGTTGGCCACAGCCAAAATAGGGGCTGTACTGCTGACCATCAATACCAATTATAAAAAGCATGAGCTGGCTTATCTTCTGCGTCAGTCCGAGGCTGAGAACATTTTCATCATCGACGGGTTCAGAGATACAGACTATGTCCAGACACTCTATGAACTGGTTCCTGAATTGCGCACCCAGCCTCGCGGGTACCTGGCAAGCAAAGAATTTCCGCATTTGAAGCGGGTGTTTTTCCTGGGCCAGGAGAAGCACCGGGGCATGTATTCTCTTACCGAGCTTCTAGCCCTGAACGGCATGGTCACAGATGGACAATACCTGGCCAGACAAAGCGGCATTAGCCCCCATGAAGTGGTGAACATGCAGTATACTTCAGGCACCACCGGGTTCCCCAAGGGAGTAATGCTTACCCATTACAATATCCTGAACAATGGTTACTGGGTTGGTGAAAACCAGAAATTCACTCATCTGGACAGGATCTGCCTGCCGGTTCCTCTGTTTCACTGTTTCGGCTGTGTCATGGGAGTTCTGGGAGCTGTCAGCCACGGCAGTACCATGGTCATCCTGGAAGGATTCAACCCCCTGCTGGTCATGACTGCAGTGCAGGCTGAGAAGTGCACAGCCCTATACGGCGTGCCCACCATGTTCATTGCAGTGCTTGAGCACCGTTTGTTTTCCAGGTTTGACTTCAGTTCGCTGCGTACAGGGATCATGGCCGGTTCTCCCTGTCCGGTCAAGGTCATGCGTCAGGTCATGGACAAGATGAATATGAGAGAGATTACAATATGTTACGGGCTGACGGAATCTTCTCCGGTAATGACCCAGACCCGTACTGAGGATGATCTGCGCAAAAAAACAGAGACAGTGGGACGGGCCATGCCTGAAGTCCAGGTGATTGTGAGAGACCCTGATACAAAAGAGCAGGTTCCTCCCGGAGTTCAGGGAGAAGTATGCTGCCGGGGATACAACGTAATGAAAGGCTACTATAATATGCCCCAGGAAACCGCCAGGACCATAGATGCTGATGGATGGCTGCGTTCCGGGGATCTGGGAGTGATGGACCAAGAGGGATACCTGAGCATAACCGGCCGGCTCAAGGACATGATTATCCGGGGCGGAGAAAACATTTATCCCCGGGAGATAGAAGAATTTCTGTATACCATGGACGGCATCAGGGATGTACAGGTGGTTGGAGTTTCCAGCAAGAAATATGGTGAAGAGGTGGGGGCATTTGTTGTCCTAAAGGATGGATATGACTATGCTCCCGAGGATATTCGGGATTTTTGCCGGGGAAAGATTGCCAGATACAAGATTCCCAAGTATGTAGCCTTTGTGTCCGAGTATCCCATGACCGCCAGCGGCAAGGTGCAGAAGTTCAAACTGAGGGAAATGGCTGAAGACCTTTTCCATCAGGCTATGAAATAATGATTTCTGAAACATTGTTGATCCGGATACAGGAGGTTTTTTGATAGTCTGCAATCCACTGCTGAACTCCATGGAGCTCAGAGGTCTCAGGGGTATTGTTTTTGACTGTGACGGTGTGCTTTTTGATTCCCGAGAAGTCAACATACTTTTTTACAACCGGATCAGGGCCTATTTTGATCTGGATCCCTTGAGCAGCCTGGAAGAAGAGTTTGTGCACATGCATTCAGTCCAGGATTCACTGGAGCATATACTGCCCCGGGAATGTCTGCCCCGGCTCAATGAAATCAGGGAGAACATCAACTACGTTTCCCTTCTGCCCCACATGCGCATGGAAGAAGGTCTGCAGGAGCTGCTGCAGCTTTTGCGCCGGAAAAACATCATGATGGCTGTAAACACCAACCGGACCACCACCATGGATCTTCTGCTGCAGGAATTCGGCCTGGACGACTACTTCTGGCCGGTGATCACCGCCGGACAGGTGAGCAGGCCCAAGCCTCATCCCGAGAGCATGTTTAAGATACTTGAGCTGTGGTCTGTAAGTTCCAGAGAAGTAGCCTTTATTGGAGATTCCAGCGTGGACCAGGAGACTGCCTTTGCATCCGGGGTACCTTTCTGGGGTTATAAGAATGAATATCTGCAGGCAGATATGCTGATTCCTGACTTCTGGACCCTGAGGGAATTTCTGGCCCGCAGGCTTGCTTCCTGAAGGACTTTCGGGTCTTTATATTGAATGGAATCTGGTTTGCATAATCGTGTATGATTTGGAAAGATTAAATGTTTATGGAGGATAAATGAATGTGCTAGGCAATTTTTTGATGGCCTTTGTCAGTGTTTTGGATACCCTGTTGACCCTGTATTTCTGGGTGGTGATCATTTCAGCGGTTATGACCTGGGTCAACCCTGATCCTTACAATCCCATTGTCAGGGCTTTGCGCAGCCTTACAGAACCTGTCCTGTACCGGGTGAGGAAGTGGCTGCCATTTGTCTATATTGGAGGTATTGACCTGTCCCCCATTGTGGTTCTGGTGGGCATTCAATTCATCAAGATATTCGTTATCCAGTCCCTTTATCAGGCAGTGGCCGGGCTTGGCTGATCCCCGGCAAAAGGGGATGGGGAAGCCTGAAAAGGTTCAATCAATGTGAGGGGACTTGCAGTCCTCACCGTCCCGGGCTGTATACACACCCGGAAGGGGAATTCCATGGACGTTTCAAAAGTGGATATCCTGAACAAGAAATTCTCTACTGCTCTGCTTGGATACAGAAAGAGGGATGTAGAGGTCTTTCTGCAGGAGGTTGCTGATTCTTTGGGTGATCTGGCTGAAAAAAAATCTGACCTGGACAAGAGCGTCAAGCACCTGGAGGAAAAGCTGCAGGAGTACAGGGGCAGGGAGGAAATTCTTCAGAACACGCTGCTTACTACGCAGAAAATGACCGATGACATCAAGGCCAATGCCAACAAACAGGCCAAGATTATTGTCCAGGAGGCCCAGTCCAAGGCCGAGGACATACTCAGGCAGGCCCACAAGAGGCTGGCTCAGATCCACGATGACATTTCCGAGCTGAAAAAGCAGCGGGCTCATTTTGAAATCAAACTCAGATCCATGATAGAATCTCATTTGAAGCTGCTGGAGTCGCAGGATGAAGAGTATTTTCATCTGGAAGAGGCGGAATCCAAACTTAAATTTTTGCAGAAATCCTGAAATGGATCAACTTGCCTTTCGTCTGCACTCTGAGTAATAATTGAAGTATAATATGTCTTTTCTCCAAGAGGTGGAGCAGGGGGTCTGGCGCCTGAAAGTCTTGGTTCAGCCCGGGGCCGGAAAAGATAAAATCGCAGGGGTCCATGCTGACAGGATCAAGGTTATGGTCAGGGCTCCGGCAGTGGACAATAAGGCCAACAGAGCCCTTTGCTTTTTTTTGTCCCGGTGTCTGGGGGTGAAAAAGAGCCAGGTGCGCATATATAAGGGTTTTACTGCCAGAAAAAAAGAGGTGCTTGTCTTTCAGACACCTGTTTCAGCCTTTGAGGAATTACTGCCAGAGCAGGAATAATTTCAACCAGGGAGGTTATAATGGAGCAATACGAGTTGGACTTACTCGCCAAATACTGCAAGGACGATGAAGAGCTTAAAACATTGTGGGATGCTCATATTATGTTTGGAAAACAGCTGGAACGATATGAAAACAAGCACTATCTGACCCCGAGCGAGGAACTTGAGGTCAAGGATCTGAAAAAGAGAACACTGGCCAACAAGACCAGAATGCATGCTGTTCTGGATACTTATAAGGCCAAGGAGGGGAAATAATATGGAGCTCACCGGAGCTCAGATCCTGCTGGAAAGTCTCAAGCAGGAGGGCGTTAAACACATCTTCGGATTTCCTGGAGGAGCAGTAATAGATATCTATGACGAGCTTCCCAGGTATCCCATTGAACATTTTCTGGTCCGACATGAGCAGGGCGCTGTTCATGCAGCTGACGGCTACGCGCGATCTACGGGAAAAGTCGGGGTATGCCTGGTGACCTCAGGACCGGGAGCGACCAACACAGTAACCGGCATTGCCACTGCCTACATGGACTCAATTCCGGTGGTGATCTTTACCGGCCAGGTGCCTACTGCCCTGATAGGAAACGATGCTTTTCAGGAAGTGGATATTGTGGGCATTACCCGGCCCTGCACCAAACACAATTACCTGGTGAAGGATGTCAAGGACCTTGCCCGGACCATCAAGCAGGCTTTCTATATAGCTTCCTCAGGAAGACCCGGACCGGTTCTGGTGGATTTGCCCAAGGATGTCATGCAGGCCAGGACCGAATTCGAATATCCCAAGACCATCAGCCTGCGCAGCTACAACCCCAATTACACTCCCAACAGGAAGCAGGTCAAAAATGCCGCCAGGCTCATATCCAAGGCAGAAAGGCCCCTTATATATTCAGGGGGCGGGGTGATCTCCTCTCATGCAGGGGAAGTTCTTACCAGGCTGGCCCGCAGGTTTTCCCTGCCAGTGACTTCAACGCTAATGGGGCTTGGAGCATTTCCGGGCAATGATCCCTTGTGGCTGGGCATGCTCGGGATGCACGGAACCTATGCAGCCAACATGGCTGTGAACAATTCTGATGTGCTTATTTCCATCGGGGCCCGTTTTGATGACCGGGTTACCGGCAAAGTTAGCACCTTTGCCCCGCGGGCCAAGATCATCCACATTGATATCGCCCCCACATCCATCCGCAAGAATGTCAATGTGCATATTCCCATTGTTTCTGACTGTCTCAATGCACTTAAGGCACTGGAAGAGGACCTGGATGAGCTTTCCGGGATCGACTGGGAAGAAAAGCATTCTGCCTGGGTCAAGACCGTAACCGGATGGTGCCGGGAACATCCGGTGAAGTACGAGCCCGTAGGAAAAACAGGAAGAATCAAACCCCAATACGTAATGGAGAGAATCTACGAACTGACCAAAGGCGAGGCCATAATCGCCACGGAAGTGGGTCAGAACCAGATGTGGGCTGCTCAGTTCTATAAATACCACCATCCGCGCACCTGGCTCAGTTCTGGAGGACTGGGGACCATGGGCTACGGGTTTCCGGCCGCCATCGGGGCCCAGGTGGCCAACCCGGGCAAGCTGGTCATTGATATAGCCGGGGACGGATCCATCCAGATGAACATCCAGGAAATGGCCACTGCGGTCTGCTATAACCTGCCGGTAAAGATAGTCATTCTGAACAACAGCTACCTGGGTATGGTCCGGCAATGGCAGGAGCTTTTCTACAACAAGAATTATTGTGCCACCTGCCTGGATACAGCCCCGGATTTTGTGAAGCTGGCCGAGGCATACGGAGCTGAAGGATATCTGGTGGAAAAGACAGAGGACGTGGTGCCTGTTTTGACCAGAGCCTTTGCTTCGCCCAAGACCTGTATCGTGGATATCCGGGTAGAACCTGAGGAGAACGTGTATCCCATGGTTCCTGCCGGTGCTTCATTAACTGAAATGCTTCTGGTCTAGGAGGCTGGCTATGCGACACGTATTATCCGTACTGGTGGAGAATGAACCCGGTGTTCTTTCACGGGTAGCCGGTCTTTTCAGCGGCCGCGGTTTTAATATTGATACCCTGAATGTCGGTCCTACCCTGGAGAAGGGCGTATCCCTGATGACCATCAGCACCCACGGGGAGGAACAGATAATTGAACAGATTATCAAGCAGCTGCGCAAAGTGATCACGGTGATCAAGGTGGTGGACCTTTCCAATGCCAGGGCTGTGGAAAGAGAAATGGTTCTGCTCAAGGTCAATGCAGCAGACCATAACAGGGCCGAGATCCTCAGAATAGCTGATATCTTCCGATGCAAGGTGGTGGATGTGAGCGTTGATGAACTGACCCTGGAAGTCACCGGGGATCAGGGAAAAATCAAGGCAATAGTCAATCTGCTGCAGCGCTTCGGAATCAAGGAGTTCGCCCGCACCGGCACCGTGGCCATGCGCAGGAGCATGCAGCTATAAACGGCCTCTGGCCGGGCAGAAATTTGACTTGAGCGTGTATGAGCAGAAAGGCAGCATGGCCTCAAGCGCTTTTTCAGGCAGGTAATTCAGCCTGATTTGATCATTCAGACAGAAGAATAAGCATAAACCAAAGCAGACCAAGGAGCAGTAATGAAGGTTTATTACGAGAACGATGCCGATCTCTCCCTTCTCAAGGACAAAACAATCGCCGTGATCGGATATGGCAGCCAGGGCCACGCCCATGCCCAGAACCTCAGGGATTCCGGACTGAACGTGGTCATCGGGCAGAGACCGGGCGGTCCCAACTGGGAGCTGGCCCGGAAACACGGTTTTGAACCGGTTCCCGCGTCTGAGGCGGCCCAGCAGGCTGACCTGATCCAGATTCTGGTCCAGGATCAGCATCAGCCCGCAGTCTTTAAAAACGAGGTTCTTTCCCGGTTGAGTCCTGGCAAGACCATGATCTTCAGCCACGGTTTCAATATTCACTACAACCAGATCGTTCCTCCAGCGGATGTGGACGTGGTCATGGTTGCTCCCAAGGGTCCAGGGCATCTGGTGCGCAGGGAATATGAGCGCGGAGGCAGTGTCCCTGCCCTGGCTGCGGTGCATCAGGATTATACCGGCCAGGCCTGGGACAAGGCACTGGCTTATGCCAAAGGGATAGGGGCCACCAGGTCGGGAGTGATTCAGACCACTTTTGCCGAAGAAACTGAAACCGATCTCTTTGGCGAGCAGGCAGTGCTCTGCGGGGGTGTGACCGCTCTGATACGGTCCGGGTTCGAGACTCTTGTAGAGGCCGGCTATCAGCCGGAAGTGGCATATTTTGAATGCATGCATGAACTTAAGCTCATAGTTGATCTTCTCTATGAAGGCGGCTTTTCCAGGATGCATTATTCCATCAGCGATACTGCAGAATATGGCGATTACTCCCGCGGGGAGCGGGTTATAAGCCCTGAAGTCAAACAGGAGATGCGCAGGATCCTTGAGGAAATTCAGGACGGCAGATTCGCCAGGGAATGGATTCTGGAAAATCATGCCGGGCTGCCCTCTTTTTATGCTCAGAGGCGCAGGGTGCACAGCCACCAGATAGAGGAGGTGGGTGCCAGACTGAGGCAAATGATGGCCTGGCTGAACAAGTAAGTTCAGTTCGTAAATACCCCCGCTCACTTTAAACACGAATAAAGTGTTTTCCGGACTGTCACTCCTGGTGACAGGTTTACATCCGGAAGCTGCAGGCTTAAAGTGAGTGCGGGGTTTTTTGTGTCCGCCCTGGGAACGTAAAACGTAAGGGGCATGCATTTTGTCCAGGAAACATTTGGTCCTGTTGTCTGCAGGCAAACGTCGAAAAGCCCATTTTTGCACATAAGCCACCCAATGACCATAAGCAAAAATCAAAATGAGTGATCTTCTTTCCCTTATCGGCAACACTCCTCTGGTGGAAATAAAAAGCATTTCTCCCAATCCCAGGGTGAAGATTATGGCCAAGCTGGAGATGGTCAATCCAGGAGGCTCGGTCAAGGACCGGGTTGCCCTGGCCATGATTGAGAAGGCCGAAAGAGAGGAAGGGCTGGATCAGGGCAAGACAGTAATTGAGGCCACTTCCGGGAACACCGGCATCGGCCTGGCCATGGTCTGTGCCCTGAAAAAATATCCCATAAAACTGATCATGCCTGCCTCGGCGTCTGAAGAGCGCAAAATGATCATGAAGGCATACGGGGCTGAAATTATACTCACCCCGGGCCATCTTAGTACTGACGGAGCCATTGAAGAGGCATACCACCTGGCCAGGGAATACCCTGATCTGTATGTGCTCATGGATCAGTTCAACAATCCGGCCAGCATCCAGGCTCACTACCAGAATACAGGACCGGAAATCTGGGCTCAGACCGGTGGCAGGGTAACCCACGTGGCTGCCTGTCTGGGTACCACCGGGACCATAATGGGCATTACCAGAAGAATGCGCGAACTCAATCCCGGGGTGCAGTGCATTGGAATTGAGCCCTTTGCCGGGCACAGGATTCAGGGGCTCAAGAATATGCAGGAGTCATATCCTCCAGGTATATATAACAAAAAGGCCCTGGACAGAATAATTCATGTCCGGGATGAGGATGCCTGGGACATGTGCAGGAAACTGGCCCGCAAGGAAGGGATCTTTGCCGGGATGAGTTCGGGTGCGGCCATGGCCGGTGTCTACCAGCTGGCCCTGGAAATTGAAGAGGGCCTGCTGGTGACGATTTTTCCTGACGGGGGAGAAAGATATCTGAGTACCCCTCTGTACAGTATTCCTGAACTGGAAGGCCTTAAGCTTTATGATTTGAAAAAGAGAAAGAAAACAGTCCTGCAGTGTTCAGGACAGAAACCGGGGCTTTTTACACCCGGTCCCAGGACAGACTGCGTGGACGATCCGGATTTCTGGCGCAGGGCTGTCTTTCTGGATGTGCTCTGCAGCAGGCTGAGGCAGAAGGGCCACAGTCCCGGGGTAGTGGTGGCTGTTGCTGATTTTGACGACCGCACTCTGCAGGCCATGCGCAAAACGGGCATGCCCAGAAGCGACTTCAGCAGGCAGGTGATGCTCTCCATTGAGGACCTGGCCGGGAAGATGAAGATCAGCGGTTTTGATTTTTTTGCAGCCAGTCAGTCCCTGGATACCGGGATAGAGATCTGCAGCGCACTGCTGTCCAGGGGGCTTGCTTATGAAAAGCTGCGCTGTGTTTATTTCGATGTGGGCCGGGACAAGGAATACGGGGCCCTGGCCGGTATTGATCCGGAAAAGATCATTTCCGGCAAAACCGTGGACCTTGAAGATTATGTCAAGGACAGTCCCAGGGACTTTACCCTGCTTAAAAGGGCAAGCCTGCAGGATCTCAAGGAAGACAACGTGCTAAAGACCAGATGGGGCAATGTCCGTCCTTCCTGGTACCTTCAGATGGCGGCCTGCGCTGCTGATCAAACCGGCCACCTGGACCTTGTGCTGGCTGGAGAAGCACATCTTTTTCCTCACCTGGATAATCTTTTGAGCATCTGGAAGGGCTCCACCAGAATCAATCCCCAGTGCTGGATCCTGGCCCAGTCGGTTCATGCGGAGCAGAACAAGGGATATTTGCCCGGAGTGGTGGACACTGCACAGAAGATGGGCGGATATAACCCTCTGCGCATGTGGCTTTTATCCGTTTCATACCACAGGCCTCTTCTGTATTCCCTGGACAGTCTCAACATGTGGATCAAAAACTGGAACCGCCTCCAGGATCTCGCCGGGAGGCTGAAGACTCTGGATGCTGATCCCAAAAGCCGTCCATCTTCTGGATTTGAAGAGCAGAACCTGGAAATGGAATCTTTGCTGTATAAATTCCTGGACGATGATCTGAGCCTGTACAGATTCTGGCCGCATCTATTTGATTTCTGTAGAAGAGTGCACAGACTTCTGGATCAGGGCTTGCTGAATTTAGAGCAGGCAGAGCAGTGTCTGCTGCAGCTGGAAAAGGTGGATGCACTGCTGGGAGTCATTGACTGGAATGGCCTGCCTCTGGGAGAAAAGGAATACCCCAAGGAAATGAGAGATGTTCTGCTGCAGAGAACCCGGGCCAGGAAAGACAGGGACTTCGACCTTGCTGACCGGCTGAGGCAAAGGGCACTTGAGATGGGTTACAGATTAAAGGATACCGGATACGGAACAAGGGTGTACAGAGCTGAAAAATAATGTACGGCCCGGACCCCGGGCCTTGCTGCAAGAAAGTCAAGGAGGAGGACCATGGCCCAGAATAGTTGGATCGCTGTTAGTGATGTACATGAAAATATTGGTAATCTTCAAAATATCCGGGAACTTTCCAAAGCTCAAGGCCTTCTGATCTCCGGGGATCTGACCAATGCAGGGGGCAGATCCACAGCCGGGCTGCTGTTGGAAGAAATTCTGAAACTGGTCCCCAGTGTTTATGCCCAGATCGGAAATATGGACACCCTGGAAGTGGATAACTACCTGGATGAGCTGGGAGTAAACGTGCACAACAAAATGATATCCCTGACAGAGGGGGTTTATCTTTTGGGCATGGGCTATTCAATACCCACTCCATTCAGCACCCCTTCAGAAGTTCAGGACAGCCAGCTGGAAAAGTGGCTCTCAGCCCACAGGGATCGGGCTGCCCGGGCTGAACACCTGATCTTCATGTCCCACACCCCGCCCTATGGAACCAAGACTGACATGCTCAATTCCGGGGCCAATGTGGGCAGCATGGCTGTCAGGGAGTTCATTGAGGAAGTTCAGCCTGAGGTCTGCATCACAGGACATGTGCATGAAGCCGATATAGAGGATTATGTAGGCGCTACCAAGGTAATCAACCCCGGTCCCCTGAGCAACGGGGGTTACGTCTGGATCGCATTTGACGGTGTGGGTCTGGATGCACATCTGAGATATGTAACATGAGAATATATTCCTGGAATGTCAATGGATTCCGCGCCGTTGTAGGCAAGGGGGTCTGGGACTGGTTCCAGGACAGGGATTTTGACGTGCTCTGCCTTCAGGAGATCAAGACCCGTCCGGACCAGGTGAATGAGCAGGACAGACAAGTTTCCGGTTATGAGGTATTCTGGAATCCGGCCAGGACCAAAAAGGGCTATGCAGGCACTGCATGTTTTTACCGGACCCGCCCCATGAAAATCTCCACCGGACTGCCCGACCCGCACCTGAACGGCGAGGGCAGGCTGATACTTATGGAGTATGATTCCTTTTACCTGCTCAATGCCTATTTCCCCAACGGCCAGATGAGCGATGAAAGACTGCGCTACAAGCTCGAATATTACGATGCATTCCTGGAATATGCTCAGGGCCTGAGACGGAAAAAACCCCTGGTTGTATGCGGGGATTTCAACACGGCCCACAAAGAGATCGATCTGAAGAACCCCAGAGCCAACGAGGACAGGTCAGGCTTTCTTCCCGTGGAAAGAGACTGGCTGGACAGGTTTGCAGCTTCAGGCTATGTGGACACTTTCCGGATGTTCAACCAGGATCCGGGAAACTACACCTGGTGGACTTACCGCTTCGGGGCCAGGTCCAGAAATGCCGGGTGGCGCATCGACTATTTCTTCGTGTCCCTTGAACTCAGGGATAGTGTGGTCAATGCCTGGATAGAGCCAGAAGTCATGGGTTCAGACCAGTGTCCCGTGGGACTGGAACTCAAGGTTTGATTCAGGATAAGAACTTGCCTGCGGAACAAAGCGTTTTACCGCCCATGACCACTTCCAGGCCGGCCTGCCTGGACTGGCTGCAGATGCTCACAGGCATCTGCCTGGTGGTGTTCATGTACCTGCACGCCCTGTTTCTGGCCAGTATCATCCTGGGTCCCGGCGCATTCAATTCTCTGGCTGACTTTTTTGAAAAGTACTATCTGGCCCAGAAAGGGGGGCCTGCTATCGCACTGGTTTTTCTGGTCCATTTTTTCCTGGCCGCCCGCAAGATCCCGTTATCCTCCAGGGAACAGAAAAAATTCCTGTCGGCTGCCAAAATGTTCAGGCACAGGGACACCTGGCTGTGGATGGTGCAGGTAGTCTCAGCTGTTGTAGTCCTGCTCCTGGGAGCCATACATATGTGGGTGGTTCTCACGGATCTTCCCATCACAGCCGAAAAAAGTGCAGCCAGAATTCAGACCGGTTACTGGCTGGTGTTTTACATGCTGCTTCTGCCCATGGTGGAGCTGCATGTGGGCATCGGCTGGTACCGTCTTGGAATCAAATGGGGCTTTATCAAAAGCGCTGCACGCCACAGAGCCAAAAGAGCTGAATACTATCTGACCACATTTTTTATTCTGCTTGGCTTGATCATACTGGTCCGTTTTTTGCTGCTTTCCAGTTAAAAAGGTTGACCCATGCGCGTGATATACACGGATCTCTTATGCATTGGAGCCGGCCTGGCCGGAGAAAGGGTGGCCATAGAGGCTGCGCAGGCCGGTTTTGAAACCGTGTGTCTGAGCCTGGTTCCTTCCAGGCGTTCTCACTCCTCAGCGGCCCAGGGGGGGATGCAGGCAGCCCTGGGCAACTGCATCAAGGGACATGGAGATTGCCCTGATGTGCATTTCCAGGATACGGTCAAGGGCTCTGACTGGGGCTGCGATCAGGAAGTGGCCAGAATGTTTGTTGACAATGCACCTGTGGCCATCAGGCAGATGGATTACTGGGGCGTGCCCTGGAACCGGGTCGTTGCCGGCAGGTCATGTTATTACAAGGGCGGGGAAAGGCTTGAGAAGGAAGAACCCCTGGAAAAGACCGGGCTGATTACAGCCAGGGACTTCGGCGGGACAGCCAGATGGCGGGCGTGTTTCTGCAGCGACGGTACCGGCCACGCCATGCTCTACCCCCTGGACAATGTGGCTGTTAAGTACGGAGTCCAGGTCCATGACCGAACCGAGGCCTTAAGCCTTATCCATAACGGGGAACAGTGTCTCGGGGCGGTGGTCCGCTGTCTTAAAACCGGCAGGCTGCTGGCATACCTGGCCAGGGCGACCCTTATCGCTTCAGGAGGGTTCGGCCGGATTTACAGGGCTTCCACCAATGCAGTTATCAACGAGGGCGGGGGACAGATCATCGCCCTGGATACCGGTGTTGTACCCCTGGGCAATATGGAAGCGGTCCAGTTTCATCCCACAGGCATAGTCCCCACGGACATACTGGTTACCGAGGGATGCCGGGGGGACGGAGGCACGCTTCTGGATGTGAAACAGGAAAGGTTCATGCCCGGATATGAACCGGAAAAAGCTGAACTGGCCTCCAGGGACGTTGTTTCCAGGTGCATGCACGAGCACATGGCCAGGGGCCTGGGGGTGAAAAGTCCTTACGGAGATCATCTCTGGCTGGATATCAGGCATCTGGGCCGGGAACATATTTCAGTTAAACTTCGCGAAGTGGACGAGATCTGCAAAAATTTTCTGGGCATTGACCCGGCTGAGCAGCTTATCCCGGTGAGACCCACCCAGCACTACAGCATGGGAGGGGTGCGCACTGATAAAAACGGCGCGGCATATGGACTCAAGGGGCTGTTCAGCGCAGGCGAGGCCGCATGCTGGGACATGCACGGCTTCAACCGGCTGGGGGGCAACTCCCTGTCTGAAACCGTGGTGGCCGGGATGATTGTAGGCCGGAAGATAGTTGAGTTTTTGCAGGGCCATGAAATAAGCCTTAATACCGGGCTGGTCAGAAACGAGCTGAAAAAACAGCAGGAGCGCATAAACCGGCTTATGTCCAGGGATTCAGGAGAAAGGGTTTATGATCTTCGCAACCGCATGCAGGACATACTCATGGATTATGTGGGTATATTCCGCAATGAAAAAGATTTAAACACTGCTGTGGATGAACTCCGGGAGGTGCTGCACAGAACCGGCAATCTTAAGCTCAGCTCCAGCGGCACAGGGGCTGATCCGGAATTGGCCCTGGCCCTGCGTTTGCCGGGCATGGTCAGGCTGGCCCTGTGTGTGGCCTATGGAGCCCTGGAGCGGAGGGAGAGCCGGGGTTCCCATGCCCGCCAAGACTATCCTGCCCGCAACGACCGGGACTGGCTGGTCCGGACCCTGGCCTGCTGGCCCGAAAGCCGGGACCTGCCCCGGCTGGAATACGAACCAGCCACCAGGATTGTGGAAATACCCCCGGGGGACAGGGGGTACGGTGGAGGGGGGGTAATTAGTTGAAAGGGTTGCTCCATGTCCAGAAAGCTTAAATATTCCATTTTCAGATATAATCCTGTAGATCCGGATTCCAAACCCGGAATGCAGGAGTTTTTTCTGCAGGAAACCGAGAACCTGAATCTTTTTGTGGCCCTGAATATTCTCAGGGAAGTGCAGGATCCTTCCATTCAGTTTGATTTCTGCTGCAGGGCAGGGATCTGCGGGGCCTGCGGCATGGTTATCAACGGCCGGCCCGGACTGGCCTGCCGAACCAAGACCGCTGACCTTCCCGACCAGGTGTCTCTGCTGCCTTTGCCCGGCTTCAGGCTTGTAGGGGATCTTTCAGTGGATACCGGCTCCTGGTTCAGGGCCATGAACGAGAAAATCCGCTCCTGGGTGCACACCGACAAAGAGTTTGATCCCCAGGAGCAGGAAGTATGCATGGATAATCGCGTGGCGGAAAAGATATACGAACTTGACCGGTGCATAGAATGCGGCTGCTGTATTGCGGCCTGCGCCACCGCCCAGATGCGCGTTGACTTCCTGGGAGCCGTGGCCATGAACCGCATTGCCAGGTTTATGATCGACCCCCGGGACAAGCGCGGCCATAAAGACTACTTCGAGGTGGTGGGAACTGATCAGGGGATTTTCGGATGCATGGGCCTGCTGGGATGCCAGGATGTATGTCCCAAGAATATCCCCTTGCAGGACCAGCTGGCCTATGTGCGGAGGAAAATGGGCTGGCAGGCATTGAGGAGGCTGATGCCTGGACAGGCCTGAAATAAATGCAGCAGGGCGCACGTAATGCAAAAAAATCTATAAAAAACGTCGAGGAACTCTATGCGCAGCATTGACGCCCGGGAGATCGCCTTTCAGGTTTCCCGGATGGTGGTGGAGGCCAATGTCAGTCTGCCTCCGGACGTGCTCCGGGCCCTGGAAGCGGCCTTTGAGAGCGAGGACCATTCGGCAGGGAGGGAAATACTGGCTCAGCTGCTGGAAAATGCCCGCCTGGCCGGGGAAACCGGTCTGCCCCTGTGCCAGGATACAGGACTGGCTGTCTTTTTCATAGAAATGGGATGCGAGTGCCGGATAGAGGGGGACCTGTACAAGGCCATCAATGACGGGGTGCGTCTTGGCTATAAAAAGGGATATCTGCGCAGTTCAGTATGCCATCCATTGACCCGGCGCAATACAGGAGACAATACTCCAGCGGTGGTGCATATGGATCTGGTCCCTGGGGACAGGATGATTATCCGGTTCATGCCCAAGGGGGGAGGCAGTGAAAACATGTCCGGCGCAGCCATGCTTACTCCGGCCCAGGGCTGGGAGGGAATAAAAAGATTCGTCCTGCAGAGGATTGCTCAGGCAGGGCCCAATCCCTGTCCACCCGGAGTCGTGGGGGTAGGCATCGGAGGATCCTTTGATCAGGCCCCCATTCTGGCCAAAAAGGCATTATTCCGCCCTCTGGACAGGGATCATGATGATCCTGAAGTTGCCTCCCTGGAAAAGGAGCTTCTCCAGGCTGTAAACGCTCTGGGCATAGGACCCATGGGTATGGGCGGCAGGACCACGGCCCTGGGTGTCAAGATGGAGATGGCCCCATGTCATATTGCTTCTTTGCCCGTGGCGGTAAATATCCAGTGTCATTCATCCAGGCATAAGGAGGTGATCCTGTGACCCGGGAGATAAAATTGACCACCGCGTTGACGGATGAAGATGTTTCGAGCCTGAGAACCGGTGACAAGGTGCTTCTCAGCGGAAAAGTGTATACCGCCAGGGATGCGGCCCACAAAAGGCTGTTTACCGAGCTGGAGCAGGGTTTGAACCCCCCTTTCTCTATGCAGGGAGCTGTTATCTATTACGTAGGTCCCACTCCTGCACCGCCGGGGCGGGTGATCGGTTCTGCCGGTCCAACTACCAGTTCGCGCATGGATGTATATACTCCAAGGCTGCACTCCCTGGGAGTCAAAGCCACCATCGGCAAGGGCAGAAGAGGAGAAGAGGTGAAAAAGTCTTTGATGGAGCATAAGGCTGTGTATTTCGGAGCCACAGGAGGTGCAGGCGCTTTGCTCTCCCGGTGTATTACAGGGTCCAGGGTCCTGGCCTATGAGGATCTCGGGCCCGAGGCCGTCCGGGAACTGGAAATCAGGGACTTTCCCCTGCTGGTGGTCAACGACTCCTACGGGGGAGAACTCTATGTCCGTGTGGATTCTTGAGCCTAATGAACGTCTTTAAATCTGTTTTTTTAGAGGGAGAAACAATATTGTGCTGGAGAACATAAAACAGATAATCCGCCATAATGATCTGGCGGTTCTGGCCACCTGCCTGGAAGACAGGCCGCACTGTTCGCTCATGGCCTATATATCGAATCAGGAATGTACTCTGGTGCACATGCTGACCCTTAAGGACAGCCGGAAATTCTACAATATCAGCCGCAATCCGCAGGTCAGCCTGCTTATAGACACCAGGCTCATGGAAAAGACAAGAAAACAGGTCCAGGCTCTGACCATAAGCGGGACCTGCAGCCGGGCTCCAGGACGGGAGGAGCCGGGTTTAAAAAACGAGCTGCTGCAAAGGCACCCGCAGCTGCAGGATCTGGCCTCGCAGGAGGCAGCGGTGGTTCTCCAGGTGCGTATTGCTTCTTTTCTGCTTCTGACAGGGGTATCCAGTCCCTATTTCATTGATGTATCCGGATCATGAACGTATAAATGGTCAGGACATCTTTTTTTCGGACAGCATATTTCCGGCAATTCGTGTACTCAAAAAAAACCGCCCCCTGAGGAGTTATGCTGATAAAAAGCAATGGATCTTAGTGCGTTCAAAAATACCCACGTCTGTTTTTGATGTTGTTTTTTTTAAGATGATCGAATAACCTACT
>PUMA01000089.1 GCA_003551155.1 Desulfonatronospira sp. | reverse complement strand
CTTACTGGTATTAGCTTATAAATAGTTCAGGGTTCCTCGACGCGACGTGTAGATTTTATATACAGTTAAAAATCAAAAGCCTTATACAGAATGCCGGAGCTGGAAAAAAACAATGCAATGCGATAATAATTCCACAGCAGACGTGGAGGAACCATAGTTCAGCGGGCTGCAGTAACTTGATCCTGCAGGCCGCGGGGCCGGTTATGCAGTCAGCGCAGGCTGTCCAGGAACTGCAGGTGCTTTTCATACTGGTTCAGGACATCGGTGATCACCTGTTCCCTGGTCCAGTTCATGATGTCATAATCCTGTCCGCCCTCGCGCAGATGGATCTCTGCCCGGAAGTATTTGCGTTCCCGGCCGGGTCTTGACCGGGTGGCGCTCAGGGTAAAGGCCGGCGGGGTGTATTCTCTGGGACGTACCGAGTAGAAGAAGTTTATCTCCTCTCCGTGCAGTACTTTCAGCCACACCCGTCCGTCTTCACCCTCCTCGACCATACTCTTTATATTGCGTTTCTCCATTTCCCGGGACACTTCCTCCAGGGCCGGTTTGACCGTATCCTGGATGTAGGCCAGGACTTCGGATCTGGTGGGCTGATGCACCAGGGTCTTGAGTCTCTGCTTCCAGGAAACAGGCGAAGACGGAGCAGTCGGCATCACAGTGGCGCTTTGCAGGGTGATCTTTTTGACCACCTCCGTTCTCAGGGATTTATACAGGCCCAGACACATGAGGAGCATGATGACGGTAAAGGGCAGGGCGCTGGCAATGGATGCCGTCTGTAGCGCTCCCAGCCCGCCTGCCACCAGGAGTACAGCAGCCACCACTCCTTCGGTTGTAGCCCAGAAAATGCGCTGCCAAACAGGTGCATTCTCCTCGCCTCCTGAGGTGAGCATGTCAATGACCAGAGAACCGGAGTCCGAAGAGGTCACAAAGAAGGTGACTACAAGGATGGTGGCAATGAGGGAGATCAGAGTGGACAGGGGGAGGTGTTCGAAAAACCTGAACAGGGCCACTGTAACATCTTCGCTGACAGCATCTCCCAACTGGGTCAGACCCTGGACCATGATCATGTGCAGGGCGGTATTGCCGAAAAAGGTCATCCAGATGAAGGTGAAACCCACAGGGACCATGAGTACGCCCAGGACGAATTCCCGTATGGTTCTGCCTCTGGACACCCGGGCGATGAACATGCCCACGAAAGGCGACCAGGCTATCCACCAGCCCCAGTAAAATAGGGTCCATCCCCCTATCCAGTCCGTGGGGTCATAGGCATACAGGTTAAAGGTCATTTCAGCCAGGTCAGCAACATAGGCCCCTGTATTCTGGGTGAAGGCCTGAAGGAGAAACACTGTGGGCCCTGCAACAAGAACAAAAAGGACAAGACCTGCGGCCAGAATCATGTTCAGCTCGGAAAGACGCTTAATGCCTCCCTCCAGGCCCAGGACCACGGATATTGTGGCAATTAGGGTGATTATGGCTACGAGCAGGATCTGCACCCAGAGCTCTACGGGCACCCCGAAGAGGTATTCCAGGCCGGCATTGATCTGGGTTACTCCCAGCCCCAGGGAGGTGGCCACGCCGAACATGGTCCCCAGAACGGCAAAGATATCCACTGCATGGCCTATGGGTCCGTAAATCCTTTTGCCTATAAGGGGGTAAAAGGCTGAGCGGATGGTCAGGGGCAGGTTGCGGCGATAAGCGAAATAGGCCAGGGAAATAGCCACAACCGCATAGATGGCCCAGGCGTGCAGACCCCAGTGAAAAAAAGTGATCTTCATGGATTCCCTGGCGGCTTCCATGGTTCCCCCATCGCCCACAGGGGGAGCTAGATAGTGCATTACCGGCTCAGCGACCCCGAAGAACATGAGACCGATGCCCATGCCTGCGGAAAAGAGCATGGCAAACCAGGAAATATATGTATAGTCTGGCTCGCTGTGGTCCGGCCCCAGTTTGATATTTCCCAAAGAAGATACCCCCAGGAAAATCACAAATATGAGAAAAGTGGCCACGGACAGGATATAGAACCAGCCCACTGATTCGGCGATCCATGTCTGGATCCGGCCGAAAAGATCCCCTGCAGCTTCCGGGTAGATGATGGTCAGGAGCACGAAAACCAGGGTAAGTCCGGCAGAGCCCAGAAATACCGGGGGGCTGATCTTTATCCAATGCTTGTCAGTGGAAAGGGGGGAGGTTTTCTCGCTCATAAACTTTTCCCTGAATGGTATTTATCAAAAAGAGGGGTTCTGGCAATAAGAAGAAGCTGGTTATGCTTCCTGAGGGAAGATGTTGTATTTTTCATTTTATTTATAATTATCAGTACCCTCTTGATGAGAAAAAATCAAATGTTCCTTTGCAGTTCAATTCAGCTTGCGCAAAGATGCTGATGCCTGTTAAGCTGAATCAGACCTGATACAATCATAAGAAATTTGGTTTTGATTGCCTGTGTTTTGCCCTGTCTATGCCTTCCCATGCCCGCGTCTTACTCCGGCCTGGAAAAACGAGATGATAACTGGCTGCAAAAATTAGGATTGTGCACATGAAGGATGAAAAAGAAAAACAACCGGGGCCTGAACAGCGCTTTTCCAGGAGATTCTTTCTGATGACATCGGGCCTGGCTGGAGTCGGCCTGTTAAAATGGCCCTGCACGAAGGCCTGGGCAGAGCAGCCTGTTGAAAAGGGCTGTCTTCCCTCTCTGGGCCTGGCCCTGGGGGCCGGCGGTGCCAACGGTCTGGCCCATATACCCATGCTGGAGGCCCTGGATGAGCTTGGGATAAGGCCCAAGGTAATAGCCGGCACCAGCATAGGAGCCATTATGGGTGTTTTGTACGCATCAGGTCTTTCAGGTGCAGATATGCGCAGAATAGCTCTGGATCTTTTCGATACGGATCAGGGGCTGTTGGGAGGCTGGTGGGACAGGATAACCGGAACCGGCCTGCTGGAACTTCTGAGGCCGGGCATAGGAGATGGAGGACTGTTGGACGCTGGTGGAGTGATGGAGTTTATCCGGAAAAAGATCCGGGGGAAGAATTTTGAAGAGCTCGCAGTACCCATGAAAGTCGTGGCTGCAGATTTCTGGAAGAGCCAGCAGGTGGTTTTTGAATCCGGAGAAATAATTCCCGCTCTCAATGCCAGCATGGCAGTACCAGGTCTTTTTGCTCCTGTCAGCTACCAGGACAGGCTTCTGGTGGATGGGGCCACTGTCAATCCGGTCCCTTTCGATCTGTTGCTGGGCGTTTGCGATGTTACTGTGGCTGTGGACATCTCCGGGAAAAAGACCCCGGACAGGGACGGGCGTCCATCCTACCTGGACACCATATTCTCCACTTTTGAAATCATGCAGGAAGCCATCATGAAGGAGAAGCTCAAACGGTGCTCTCCTGATATGTATGTGCGCCCGGATATTGTTGATGTGAGGCTCATGCAGTTCAACAAAATAAATAAGATCCTGGATCAGGCCGAACCGGCCAAATCAAGCCTGAAGAACAGCCTTGAAGAATTTATTGCGCTCAGATCCTGCAAGGACGAAAACAAAAAATAAAAATTCAGATCACTGCCCTGCCCGGGCTCTGCAAAGGTCCAGCCGGAAAGCCTGACACATGCGCACGGCATTTTTATGTATTCCGGCAGCGCTTGTAAATCCGTTGGAAATGATGTCCGAAGATGCACAGCTCAACCACCTCGGGCAAGGCCCGCGTCTTGGTGATGGATGTCTTCAAGAGCACCTTCCAGAACCAGGGAGCACTGGGGGAGAAGATCCCTATGCGCCAGATGCTTCGGAAAAGGGCTCTGATGTCGTGCCTGGCTATCCTGGACCTGGATGTGGGCCTGTAGCTTTTGAGAAAGGTTTCTATGCGCTGGTAATAATATTTGGGCGAGTAAATGGTGGATACAATGTGACTGTAGCCGGACAACAGTTTCTCTGTGCCCATTTTAGGAATAAAATTAAGGCTGCCGTCAGTATTTTCCCCGGTTGGAGCGTACAGCAGGCGCCCCTCCTTTTT
>PUMA01000025.1 GCA_003551155.1 Desulfonatronospira sp. | reverse complement strand
TGCATAATGTACATGCTGGTGGGGTACAATATCATGTACGGGGACGGTGGTTCAATAATACCTGGAATCAGCTTTCTGGTGAGCGGGGACAACACAGTGGCCCAGGTGGTTGCCGGCGGAGAAGATGCCCCTTATTATTCGAACATCTCAGACTTTTTCTTTCAGGTGGTTTTCGTGGCCACGGCCATGTCCATCATTTCCGGTGCAGTGGCCGAACGCATGAAGCTGTGGTCTTTTCTGCTTTTTGCCGTGGTCCTCACCGGAGTTCTTTATCCAGTGCACGGCTACTGGACCTGGGGCGGAGGATTTCTGGATGAGCTGGGCTATGCTGATTACGCCGGATCAGGCATAGTACACATGGCAGGAGCGGCAGCCGCCCTGGCCGGGGTGATTCTTCTTGGTCCCAGAAAGGGCAAGTACGGGCCGGACGGCAAGGTCAACGCAATTCCCGGGGCCAACATGCCCCTGGCCACCCTGGGCATGCTTATCCTTTGGATGGGCTGGTTCGGGTTCAACGGCGGATCGGAACTCAGCATCTCGGATGTGGAGTCAGCCAACGCTGTGGCTCAGGTCTTTGCCAACACCAATATTGCCGCAGCCTCCGGCCTGGTTGTGGCCCTTATCGTGTCCAGGATCTGGTTCGGCAAGGCCGATCTGACCATGGCCCTGAACGGAGCCCTGGCCGGCCTGGTGGCCATCACTGCCGAGCCCAGCCTGCCGCCCATGATCCTGGCTTCCTTTATCGGAGCAGTGGGCGGAGCAATAGTAGTCGGTTCCATCGTGCTCCTGGACAGGATAAAGATCGATGATCCCGTTGGTGCCATATCCGCGCACGGCGTTGCTGGTGTCTGGGGACTGCTGGCGGTGCTTCTGTCCAACCCGGACGCCACCCTGGGCGGTCAACTGGCCGGGATTGCAGTGATTTTTGTCTGGATATTCGGGGCTTCCCTGGCGGTATGGTTTGCAATTAAGTCCATCATGGGCATCAGGGTAAGCGAAGAAGAGGAGTACGAGGGCCTGGACATGGTTGATTGCGGCATGAATGCCTATCCGGAATTTGTGGGGTCCAAGGGTGCCAAATAGCCTGTTGCCTTCTTCATTGGGATAGACCCTAAGATTATTAAGAAGTTAAAACACAATCCTGCAATACAGATGGAGGTTGAGAATGAAAAAACTGGAGATCATCACCCGGCCCTTCAAGGTGGAGGCGGTCAAGGAGGCCCTGGCTCATCTGGGCATCAAGGGCATGACCCTGACCGATGTCAAGGGCTTCGGCCGCCAGATGGGCCACAAGGAAGTATACCGGGGGGCTGAATACGAAGTGGACTTCCTGCCCAAGGTCAAGATGGAAGTAATCCTGGACGATTCTTTGGTGGACCAGGCCATAGACGCGGTAATCAAAGCAGCCAGGACAAACAGAGTGGGCGACGGCAAGATATTCGTCTACCCGGTGGAAAATGCCGTGCGCATCAGGACCGGGGAGTCAGGAGACCAGGCCATCTAGGAAGGACTGCAGAAAGCTTTCTGCAATTGTATCTTTGATGCTCCCAAGGAAACATTCCTGCTGTCAATCATAATTACAAGACTTTACAGGCCTTTTCCCGGCTGCCCTTTCAACAGGGCCGGTCCCTCCTTAAAAAAGCTGCGGAAAAGGCCTGTAATTTAATTCTTCCGCTGCATCTTTCCTTGGATCTCATGTTATTTCAGGAAGTTCGGGTCTGTTGAAAACCCTGCACTTTTAGAGTATTGGATAGCCATGATAGAAGATTTCAAAGAAGGACTCATCGAGGTGGTTCAGGCTGTGCTGCCCATTACCGGGGTAGTC
Source organism: Desulfonatronospira sp. (assembly GCA_003551155.1). Lineage (GTDB taxonomy): Bacteria > Desulfobacterota > Desulfovibrionia > Desulfovibrionales > Desulfonatronovibrionaceae > Desulfonatronospira. The sequence goes on along the minus strand of PUMA01000025.1, from coordinate 2,189 downwards.
ATCCTGCTGCAGATCTTCCTTATCACCATGCCCTGGGAAGAGTTTGCCCGCTTCCTCATCGGTGTGCTTTTTGTCATGTCCGGTCTTCTGTTTTTCCTGCAGGGAGTCAAGATCGGGCTTCTGCCCATGGGCGAGGCCATAGGAGCTGAACTGCCCAAGCACGGGTCACTTTTGTTCCTGCTCTTTTTCGCATTTATCCTGGGATACACCGTAACCATGGCCGAGCCTGACGTATGGGTCCTGGCCGGATATGTTGACTCTGTTTCAGAAGGCATGGTCAGCAGTTATATCCTGGTCATCTTTGTGGCCCTGTGCGTATCCATCTTCGTCACCCTGGCCATGCTGCGTATCGTGTTCAATGTGCCCATCGCCTATATCTTCGCCGGCGGCTACACTCTGATTCTTGTTCTGTCCTATTTTACGCCTGCGGATTTCGTGCCCATCTCCTTTGACGCAGGGGGGGTGACCACCGGACCGGTCACCGTGCCTTTCATCCTGGCTCTGGGGCTTGGTGTGACTGCAGTTCTGGGCGGACGCTCCTCCTTTAACGACGGCTTCGGGCTCATCGGACTGGCTTCCATAGGGCCGGTGCTCAGCGTGATGATATTGGGGATAATTTATTCATGACAGCCCTGATTCTGGAGTTTCTTGATTTCAGGCATGTCCTGTTCGAAGTCCTGGTGGCCATAACGCCTCTGCTTCTGTTTTTTATCTTCTTCCAGCTGGCTTATTTAAAGCTGCCCCGCCATTATGTGATCAACCTGGTCAAAGGAATCGTGCTGGCCGTGGTCGGTCTTTCCCTGTTTCTGCAGGGAGTCAAGGTGGGTTTTCTGCCCGTTGGATCGGAGATGGGCGAAATCATGACCGGCCTGGGGTCGCTGTGGATTCTTATTCCCGTCGGATTTGCCCTGGGCCTGGTGGCCACCATAGCCGAACCGGCTGTACGGATCCTGTGCTACAACGTGGAAAAGGCCTCTGCAGGCAGCCTCAGACAGATGTTCATGCTGGTGACCCTTTCTCTTGGGGTGGGGATCTTTGTGGCCCTGGGCATGGGCAAAATCATCTTCGGGTTTTCCATTTACTATATACTTATCCCCGGCTATTTGCTGGCCCTGATCATGATGCGCTTCTGCGAACAGTCTTTTATTTCCATTGCCTTTGATGCAGGGGGAGTGGCCACCGGTCCCATGACCGTGACTTTTGTCATGGCCATAGCCCTGGGCCTGGCCGAGGCCATGGAGGGACGCAGCGCAGTACAGGACGGCTTCGGACTCATTGCCCTGGTGGCCCTGGCTCCCATTCTGTCGGTCATGACCGTGGGAGTTGTTCTCAATATAAAGAGAAGGAGATAATGAATATGGAGAACTTTGATCTCATCGTCACAATTGTAAACAAGAACACCAGCGAGAGGATAATCAAGGCCTCCAAAAAGGCCGGGGCCGAGGGGGGAACCATTATCTACGGCCGGGGGACAGGCATCAGGGAGACCAAGACATTGCTGGGTATCCCCATAGAACCGGAAAAGGAAATTATCCTGACCATTGTGCCCCGGGAAATCATGGAAAAGGTCCAGCAGGCCATAATTGAGGCCGGTGAGCTGGATAAGCCCGGATCGGGAATTTCTTTTGTTGTGGAACTGAAAAAGGTGTCCGGGATCTGCCATCTCTGCATCCTGGAGAATGGAACAGACAAGAGGGCCCTATAGCCGGAGAATCCTGTGCGGTTTTGCAGTGATTTGGATGCGTCCTGCAGGAGCAGCATGCCCTTCAGGCCAGGTCTCAGGAAGAAAAAAAATTTTACAGATCCGGAGCTGAGTATCCATCATGTACTGACTGAGCTTTACCTTGACAGCTAGATCAACCGCAAGAGCGGACAACATGAGCTTTCCAGCCTCCTTTGTGTCCATGATCCATGCGTAAAATTGAAAAGCTGCCAGACACTTCTTCCAGTCCAGCCATGTCTTTTTTTCAAAAATGTAAGAATCATTCTGTCTGGGACTCCTGGGTTTATACAATAATGTAAATTTTCAGGTGCTCAGGGCCGGACAACATCTGTCCTGGTACGCAAAGACTTGCAATAAATGAATAAATTGATCCTGGCCTGAAAAGTGATAGAGAAATGGACAAAAACGAATTCCATCACTTTAAAGGAGGCAAATTATGGATGTACCGGTCTTCAACTGCAAGAAC
>PUMA01000049.1 GCA_003551155.1 Desulfonatronospira sp. | reverse complement strand
GTTGCAGATATCCGGGCGCTTGACATGGTGCTCGACCGCCGAGAATCCCGCCGAAACACTCATTAAAACTTTTGAAAACTTTTTGTTGACACTCTTTGAAAATCCGGGTTATAATGAACTTATCAAAAGGCAAGGAGATACGGCATGAATATTCAAGTAGTAAACGAGACCAAGTTAAACGGCTTCTACGGCGTAGAAATGACAGACGGGACTCACAATGTAACGGTTTCTATATTTGATGACGGTTACATAAATGTAAAAACTAAGCGCCGAAGCCCCGGGCACATGTTTTCAAGCCTTGAGGAAGCTGTTGCGGCATACAAAACTCTGGCTATCAAAACAATGATTACTGAGGCGGTCGTTTACGCATAACAAATCACGCCCGCCGGAGCGTATCCGGCACAGGAGGCTACACATGGAACACAGCGAATCAATTGCAAACTTAGCTACAGCACTTGCGGCGTACCAGGCAACCGCAAGCAACCCGGCCAACACAGCAAAGAATCCCTTCTTGAAGAACAAGTACGCACCGCTAAACGCGATACTTGCCGAGGTACGGCCCGAGCTTGCAAAACACGGCTTGAGCCTGTCACAGCTCGTGACCGGTGTTGACAAGATTGGTGTAACATCGATGCTCATGCACTCATCCGGCGAATGGATAGCCGACACCGTAGCACTGACACCGGACACAAGCAAGGGCCTTTCAACAGCGCAGAACGCGGGCGTGGTGATCACGTACCTGCGGCGCTACGCTGTGCAAGCTATCCTCGGTATATCAGGTGAGGATGACACAGACGGCCACGCAGATAAGCCGGTGGACAAGCCCGCTGAGAAGCCCGCACCGATGCCGGAGCTTACACAAGCAAGCGCGGCGTTCAAAGCGGCACTTGATGATGTGGCCAAAGTTGCACCGGATGAAGCCGTTGCCGGGTGGCGCAAGCGTGGGGCGGATGCTTACAAGTCGGGCGACCATTTGCGACTGCAAGAGCTTGCCGACGAGCTGAGAGACAGCGCCAAGCCGCAGGAGGATATCTACTAATGCAACAAGGCACGCAAGAATGGCGACAAGCGAGGTGCGGTAAAATTACCGCGTCTCGTATCGCTGACATCATGGCAAAGACGAAAAGCGGATACGCTGCAAGTCGTAAAAACTATCTTGCAGAGCTGCTCGTTGAACGTATGACCGATGAGCCGACCGAGCACTTTGTATCCCGGGAGATGCAATGGGGAACTGACAATGAGCCGGTAGCTCGGGATCTGTACGAGCTTGAGCGAGGCGTTACGGTAGTCGAAGCTGGCTTCCAGGTCCACTATGCCCTACCCTATGCTGGTGCTTCACCTGACGGGCTTATCGTACCTGGTGGAGGCGTTGAAATCAAATGTCCTAACACGGCAACGCACATAGAGACGCTACGCGGGCGCAAGGTGTCGAGCCGGTACATGTACCAAATACAGTTTAACATGGACGTGTTCGGCGCTGATTGGTGGGATTTTGTGAGCTATGACCCGCGCATTAAAGTAGCAGGCTTGCAGATGTACATTGAGCGCATTGAGCGTGATGAGGCAATGCAGCAGGCTATTAGAGATGAGATAGAGCGGGCCGAGTCTGAGTTGCAAGAGATGCACGCGGACATGATGAGGGTGCTTGCATGAGGCTTGAGCTACAAGCGGTATACGACGGGGTGAGCATTCGCCCCGTTGCACCGGAGCGCCTGAAGGCATACAAGCAGGGCCTGCAGCAGGGTGCGAAGCTGAGCATGATACTTGAGCCGTGGCAGGCGACGCGCAGCCGCTCACAACAGGGCCTACTGCATGAGATAATCGGTAGGTGTGCAAGGGCTACCGGATACAAGCTCGATGCGCTTAAGATGCAGTGCAAGGTTGACCTTGGGTACTACGTGCCCGCGCCGGCTATCCTCTCAGGCGACGTTGACCCGCCAAGCTACCGGGGGCAGTTTGTAGACCTGCACGACGTGTACCCGGCGATGCACAGTAAGGGCACAATAGCATTCGTACGCAGTGAGTCAAGTTACACGAAAAAGATGGAGGGTGAGTTTATCGACTACATGCAATTCTATGCAATCGAAAACGGCGTTGACATCGATGATATCCTGGAGGCCATGAAAAATGATACCGATACTGTATGAAACCCGGCTGAAAGTATTCACCCGAGACAACTACAAGTGCCAGCACTGCGGGGCGCGGGCTACGCAGATAGCGCACAGAATACCGAATACCAAAACGTGCGCGAAGATGTACGGGCGTGAGATAGTCAATCATCCGCACAACCTACATGCCGCGTGCAACCTTGATTGCAACAAGCGGCTGCAGGCTAAGTCGTGGCAGTGGGATGAAATAGCCGATGAAATAAAAAGCTTGACAGAACAGCCGTTCTGATTCAGACTGTTAAACAGGAGGCAACATGAAAACGATTAAGCACGAAATGGAGTATGCACCCGGCGTAACGCTGAGGGGTATGATTATCAAAGGCGATTGGGAAGGCGACCCGGACGTACCTGGTGGGGCGCGAATTATTGAGCCCTACGTTGACGACCTTGAGGTTATCATAAACGACGTAGACCGCTATCATTGGTTGAACGATGCGTGCATTGATGAGATGTGTGTTTCATTCGTAGAGCACTGGGGGGCGAAGTAATGAGCGGATATACAACCGAATTACTTGAACGCGCCATAGCGATACTCGAGCAATCGCCTGAGCCAATGAGCCCGGCGAAACTTGCCCGGTTGACGCTTAATCGCAAGATTAGCAGAAATTGCACAGCTTCATTTATGAAGGCCCTGGGCGCATACAATACCCAGGTATGGCAAGACGACATACAGATAGGCAATAAGCCGCGTCAATTAACCGGGCTCGCATACAGACACGGGCTGGAGGATGAGCTATGACATTTATCGAAGATGCCGAGAGGCAAGAAGCACAGCAAGAACGTATTGACTTGATAGCCCTTAACACTAAGCTTGATGAAGAGCGGGATAGAAACTTTAAGCTTGAAGAGCAGCTTGAGGAGGCACGTAACTTAGCTATCTATTGGGAGCAAGCGTACAACCAAATGTCAACCGCTCATGCTCAGGTACGCGCAACGCTGCGGGCGGCTATCGATGTTGTTAAGGAGGATAACACATGATTATCGGAGTAGACCAATCTTTTACCGCGACCGGCGTTGTGGTGCTTTCCAGCAAGGGCGCTATACTGCACGCTGAGAAACTCGGTAAGCACACCGTGAGTCATGAGTCAATAGCGCACATAGTCGAGATGATAGACACTATTTTACAAGAGTACTGGGAGGGTTCACAGCACACACATGTTGCATGTGAGCAGCCGCCGTACAGTAAGGGCATGTCAAGCTCATACCAGATGCTTTGCGCTCTCTATGGTGTGATCGTGCATGCTTTCGGGGCCGAGGGCGTGAACCCCGCTTCGTGGAAAAGCGATATAGCAAAGAACCGACTACGCGGCATTAAGAAGAACACCAAAGCGGGCGCGGCTGAATACTGCCGTATCATTAGCGAGATAGCCGGGTACACGTTTACCGACACCGACATAGCCGACGCGTGGTGTATCGCTGAGTACATGAGGAGGTGGAAGTATGAGCAGCTCTAACCCTGAGTACACCGTGCTGACCGGCGACAACCGTGAGACACTGCGCACACTACCGGCCGCATCCGTGCAATGCGTGGTCACTTCGCCGCCGTACTACAATTTGCGTGACTATCAAAACGATGGACAAATCGGCCTTGAGCCTACGCCGGATGAATACGTGGCGGCACTTGTCGACGTGCTCCGTGAGGTGCGCAGGGTGCTACGGGATGACGGTACACTGTGGTTGAATCTTGGGGATAGTTACTGCAACACGAATGGATACGCAAGGGCGCAACCTAAGTTTCAAAGACAAGGCAGAAATGACGCGCCAGCAAATGACAGAAACCTTGACGCGCTACACGGAGCGGGATTTAAAACCAAAGACCTAATCGGCATCCCGTGGCGCGTTGCCTTCG
>PUMA01000139.1 GCA_003551155.1 Desulfonatronospira sp. | reverse complement strand
TGTGGGAGGCCTGCTGGGAGGAATCTTCGTGGCCCTGCCCATAGCCCTGATCTTTACCGGGGTTATCCTGTTCAAGAAAGGAAGGTGATAAATAAAGCCGGATCAGACATGCATACAAATACTGACTCTTCGACGTATGCTGTGGAATTGTTATGGCTTTATACTATATCTTTCCGGCTCCGGGGTTTTGTGAAAAGGGCTCAAAAACTTGCCCTGTTAAATCCTGCGAAGCAGGGCCGCTTTGCGGCATTTAACAGGGCGAGCTCTCAGGCGGACTAAAACCCGCACTTTACCAGGATTCCAGCAGGTGCACAGGAAATAACGTGCGGGCTTAAGTCCGCCTAGCTCGCTTCAGACAGTTTGAGCAGCTTTTGCCAAAATCCCGGAGCCGGCATTCTGGATAAGGCTCTTAATTTTTAACTGTATATAAAATCCACACGTTGCGTCGAGGAGCCCAAATACTTCTGATCCGGCTTTTTTCATGCTTCATTTTACTGTATCAATATCAAACTAAGGAGGGCTTTGCCCGCAACCCAAGCAAAAATTTAACCGCCCGTTCGCCCCGGTTGAATGGCTCTGCCTACACTTCGTGTATTCAACTGGGCAAGAAGACACACTCATGACGTAAAGATCGCAAGGGAAGGCAGAAAGGTATTTTTCATTTGCCGGGTTAACGGCAAATGAAAAGGCAGCCTTGTCCAAAACCGTTACCCGGTTTTGGACAAAACCTCTGCTTCGCCTCTTAAACTTCGTGCCCTCGGCGTCTTGGCGGTTCAAACTTTCTTGTTTTTTTCTGACAGGGTTTAAGGCGTAAGCGACTAATAAGCAACCCGCATCACTCCCTCAATGGCCAGAAGCTTCTCCTGCATCTCGGCAGTAGGTTTTTCCTGGATGGTATAGACTGTCTGGGCCCGGCCGTCCAGGCGGCGGGAATTATTCTCCTGTATGTTCACTCCCATCTCTCCGAAAGCGGTGCCGAACTTGCCGAACATGCCCGGCCTGTCCTCGTGGGTGATAAAGATGGTATACAGTTCAATTCCTTCATCCACCACTGTGGAGCCTACGTTCACCGACTGACTGAAATCACCGTATTTCAGATAGTTGGATACCACTTTTGCGATTTCCATGCCTGTCTTGCGGGACGCGTTGGCCGTGGAAGCTCCCAGGTGGGCACTTAAGACAATATTGTCCAGTTCAACCAGTTTGCTCTTAAAGGGCTCGCCCTCCCGCTTGGGTTCATTTTCATAAACGTCCAGGGCCGCCCCTGCGATCCTGCCGTTTTTCAAAGCATCATAAAGGGCGTTTTCTTCCACGTTGACTCCTCTGGAGGCATTAATCAGAAAGGCGCTGGATTTCATCCGTTCCAGCTCAGGCGCCCTGATCAGGGGTTCCCTGCCCCCTGTATTGATACTCACAAAGTCGGCAACGTCCAGAACCGCATCTATGGAATCGAGATAGTCAACCTCGGAATCCATCCAGCGATACATATCATAACCCACAACCTTCATGCCCAGATCCTTGGCCTTGACCGCCACAGCCTGTCCAATGCGCCCGCATCCGATGAGCCCCAGGGTCCTGCCATGCAGTTCCACTCCCTGAAATCGGGCCTTGTGCCATAAGCCGGACTTCAAGGTATGATGAGCAAAGGGCACTTTTCGGGCAATGGCGAACATGAGCCCTATTACATGTTCGGCTGTGGCATTGATATTTCCGTGGGGAGCAAACTTGACCACCACACCGTTCTCTTTGGCCGCCTGCAGATCAATGTTGTCCGTGCCTACTCCGCCGCGGCCGATTATCTTCAGTTTTCCTCTGCTGGTGGTTGCAGCTTCGATGAGCTCCCGGGTGACCTTGGTGGCGCTGCGCACCAGCAGGGCGTCAAAATCAGGCAAATCACCCAGCAGATCTTCATGGTTTCGCTTTTCCGTATCCACGCTGAATCCTTCTCGGCGCAGAAATTCTACAGCCTCTTCAACCAAACCGTCATTGGCCAGTATTTTCATGGTACCATTTTCTCCTGTTTTGCAATTTTCAATAAAATCAATCAGCCATTCCAGGGCCTGAACAGCCATGAAATCCGTCTATGCGGGCAGAACTTCCCTTAAGGATTTAAGGTAGTTTTGCAGCATGTCCACAGTAATATCGCCCATATGTCCGATGCGGAAGACCGGCCTTATCCCGTCTTTTTCCAGGGCGTCGTTGAGTTTGCCGTAACCGGGATCGAACAGATAACCCCTGTCCCGCATGGTTTCCTTGATCTCCTTGAGCCGGGCGGCGCTGATCCCCTCTGGAACGCGCACAGTGGTCAGTGTGGGTGAACGGTTTTCCCTGGGCGCAAACAGTTCATAACCTTCCAGGCCATCAACAAAACCGTGCACCATGTCCCGCATTTCCAGGTGCCTGGCGAAACGCTTTTCTACACCCTCATGACTGACAATGTATTCAAGCTGCATATACATCTGGTTGGCCAGCGTACAGTTGGGGGTGGTCAGGGTCTGATATTTGCCGGCTCTGGGCAGTTGTGACAGGATATCTGAAATCAATCCCCTGGACTCGACCTTTTCCGCCTTGGCCACTGCATCCGGACTTACAAAAGCAATGCCGAAGCCTGCCGGAAGTCCCAGACTCTTCTGGGTGGAAGTGGAATACATGGCGCAGCGGGTCTGGCTGATGCGGCTCGGGGCCCCTCCGAAAATGCTGATGCCGTCCACCAGAGCCAGAGCACCTGATTTGCGAATGAGTTCACAGGCCTCCTGAATATCATTGGTCACACCTGTGGAGGTCTCATTATGGGTCAAAGTGACCACGGCAGGCCTGTGTTCATCCAGGGCCTGCTTCAACCTGGAGGTATCAATGCAGGAACCGGGATCAAACTTCAGCTGTACAGCTTTCTTGCCATTGACCACTGCCAGTTTGTGGTAGAGATCGCCAAAAGCCCCCACCGACACGTTGAGCACGGTTTCCCCGTCAGCCACCAGGGAACGGATGGATGCATCCATGGCAGTGGTGCCACTGCCGTTGAAAATAATAACCTGATAATCTTCAGGCGCCTGGGCCAGGGCCATGAGATTTTTCATGACGGGTTCGAAGCGCTTCCGGTTCTCGGCATCTCTGTGTCCGAATTCGGGCCACAGACCAGCCTGACGGACCTCGGGCCGCACATAAGTAGGGCCGGTGATAAAAAGCTGCAACTCCTGGAAAGGGCTTTGCATACAGTCCTCCTCTTTATAAATTTTATCTTTTGGATCGAGGCAAAAATAATGTTATTCAGGCGCTTCAGGCCGTGCATGCAACTCTAAACCCACCTTACAAACCAAAAAGTTATCATGGACAAGAAGACCTGCTGGGCCAATGTAACTTGATAAGGCTACTCAGGCGGGCATGCCGGGCGGAGATGGCGCTTCTACTCTCTGGATGCGCCCTGAAAAAACATTTGAATTTAATTTATTAACTCTGAAGGAGAAAAAAGTCAAACTACCACAAAAGAATCTCATACTGTATCTGCAAGAATGATCACTGCAGGCTGACAGCATGCCCAAAATCGCCCTGACCGGGTTTCAGGCATGTCGTTACGGATTAAATGCATTTTTTTGCCCCCAAACAGAGAGCTGAAAAATCAGTCTCTCAAGTACCCTGCTTCAGCGACCTTGTCATTTATTTTTTCAGCGGTTAATATAATTAAATCAAGCTCAGGGAGAAACCCATGACCAATTTCTGCAAAGAAGAAATCTTGAAAAGTTTGAAAAAAAAGCTTCGAACCGGCAGGGAAAAGCTTAAGGCCAGATTTCCGGATCTGGAAAATCGCCTGTTTGAGTATGCCCGGAAAATGGGTATCAAGCCGGAAGACATTCAAAAGACGGCTCCTCGACGCAACGTGTGGATTTTATGTACAGTTAAAAATTAAGAGCCTTATCCAGAATGCCGGCTCAGGGGTTTTGGCAAAAGCGGCTCAAACTGTCTGAAGCGAGCTAGGCGGACTTAAGCCCGCACGTTATTTCCTGTGCACATGCTGGAATCCTGGTAAAGTGCGGGCTTTAGTCCGCCT
>PUMA01000078.1 GCA_003551155.1 Desulfonatronospira sp. | reverse complement strand
TATTAAGATACGCCTCCTCATAATTGTTTGATTTCCTTGCCAAAAGAAAAAACTCCTCGTTTCCGGAAAGAAAACCGGTAGTTTCAGCATCCGGAAATAAAGAATTTCCGGATGGAAACTGAATAGCCTGGTATTTATCCTGACAAATGGAGCATTCTTGTTTTTCTGATAAAATTCCAGGAGCAAATCACTATAATCCACGAGCAGCAACAGGGCCTGTGAAGTTTACAAAACCGTTGAAAGCTTCTAAAATAAAATTTTGTTTTTTATTAACTCAACACAAAAAGGACCCCTTCAAACATGTCCAGAACAGCACTTATCACCGGGATCACCGGCCAGGACGGGGCTTACCTGGCCAGACTGCTGCTAGATAAAGGCTACACTGTTTTCGGAACATTCCGCCGCGCAAGTTCAGTCAATTTCTGGCGGATCAAAGAGCTCGGCATCCATGAACACCCTCGTCTTCACCCGGTGGAATTCGACCTCACCGACCTGTCCACCTGCATCCGCCTCCTGGAAAACACCCGGCCCCTGGAAGTATACAACCTCGCGGCCCAGAGCTTTGTCTGGGTATCTTTTGAGCAGCCGGTGACCACGGCTGAAATCACCGGGATAGGAGCAGTGAATCTTCTGGAGGCCATCCGCATAGTCAATCCTGCAATCCGCTTTTATCAGGCCTCCACCTCGGAGATGTTCGGCAAGGTTAAAAAGTTTCCCCAGGATGAAGATACCCCCTTTTATCCACGCAGCCCTTACGGCGCAGCCAAGGCCTATGCCCACTGGATGACCGTCAATTACCGCGAGGCCTATAATATTTTCGCCTGCAGCGGGATACTGTTCAACCACGAGTCTCCCCTGCGCGGCCTGGAATTCGTCACCCGCAAGATTTCCAACTCCATGGCCAGGATAAAACTGGGTTTGCAGGACTGCCTGGAGCTGGGCAACCTGGAGGCCAGACGGGACTGGGGTTATGCCGAAGAATATGTAGATGGAATGTGGCGCATGCTCCAGGCGGACCGGCCGGATACTTGGGTGCTGGCCACCGGCCGCAGCGAAACGGTTCGCGAGTTCGTAAACATGTCTGCCGGGGCCGTGGATATGGATATCCAATGGCGGGGCAGAGGACCGGAAGAGACCGGTGTGGATCCGGCCACCGGCAGGGTTATAGTCCGGATTAATCCAAGGTATTACCGCCCTGCGGAAGTGGATATGCTCATGGGCAATCCGGAAAAGGCCCGCAGGGAGCTGGGATGGGAGCCCCGCACATCCCTGGATGACTTGTGCACAATGATGGTCCGGGCAGATGTTGTACGCAATGAAAACAAGGCTGCGATCTTTTAATGGCTGATACTGGGAAAAGGGTTCTTATAACCGGGATTCACGGATTCACCGGGCAGTACATGGCCCGGGAACTCAGAAGATTCAGCCACGAGATCTTCGGCATGGGGACTCATCCCGGATCAGAGCCCGGATACTTCCGGGCGGATCTGGCAGATCAGGAAATGGTCACGGATGCCTGCCGCAGGATCAGTCCCCACTGGGTGGTGCATCTGGCGGCCATATCCTTTGTGGGTCATAAAAGGCCGGGTGATTTTTACCATACCAACATCACAGGGACCCGGAACCTCCTGGCTGCTCTGGCTGAAAACAATCCGCCCCCCGAAGGCGTGCTTCTGGCCGGGAGCGCCGCTGTGTACGGCAATTCGGACAGTACGGTCATAACCGAGGACACCGAGCCCAATCCGGGCAGTGACTACGCCGTGAGCAAGCTGGCCATGGAATACATGGCCAGGTTGTGGAGTTCCTGCCTGCCCCTGGTCATTACCCGCCCCTTTAACTATACCGGGATTGGTCAGAGCACCGATTTTATCCTGCCCAAGATCGTGGACCACTTTCAGAGACGGGCCCCGGTCATGGAGATGGGCAATATGGATGTTTACAGAGACTTCTGCGATGTCCGGGCAGTGGTCAGGGCCTGTCGAAAACTCCTGGAGATCATGCCCGCCGGAGAAATAATCAATATATGTTCAGGCCGGGCTGTCTCCTTAAGGGAGCTCATCCGCTGGATGAGCACCATGACCGGCCATGAGATCCAGGTCAGGATCAATCCGGAATATGTCCGCAGCAACGAGGCGAAGATCCAGCGCGGAGACCCGGGGAAGCTGCGGACCATCATAGGAGAATGGGATCCGCCGGCAATCGAGGACACCCTGAGCTGGATGTTTTTCAGACAATGAACATTTACCGGGAACTGTTTTCAGCTGTTAACATGTTTTCTGGCGCCAAGCTGCAGAGAGATCCAGTAGTCCGCTCCGGCCGGCCGGATAAATTCCTGCAGGCAACTTACTGAAAATCATGAACATACTGGTTAACTCCCTGCCATTGACCGGCATCCTGACAGGAATAGCAAGATATGTACGCAACCTGTACCGCAGCCTGGAATCCCTCCAGGCAGTCGGAACAGGATTTTTCAACGGCAGAACAGCTGTGCAGAATATGCCCCTTCAAAACGGAGGCGGTTCATGGCTGATCAAAAACGGAAAGCTTCGTTTCCTGCCCGATCCGGCCCTGTTCGCCATGAGATGCATCCACTGGCTGGGCTATGAGCACAGACTGCGGTCAGTGGTTCGAAAACAGAGCTATGATATTTACCATGAAACCGGATTTGTTCCAGCCAGGGTTCCTGATCTGCCCGTTGTATACACCCTGTATGATCTGTCCCTGAGGCGTTTTGCCCACACCCATCCCAGGGAGCGGGTCTGGTTTTTTGAATACTTTGTCAAACGCAGGCTCCCTCTGACTGCGCATGTTCTTACCATTTCCGAATACATCCGCAGTGAAATCATGGAAGAATTCAGGATGCCCCCGGAGATGGTCACGGCTGTTCCCCTGGCCCCGGATCCGCATTTTTTCCCCCGTCCAGGAAAGCAGGTGCGCCGGGTCCTGTCCAGGCTGGATATTCCTGAAGATTACCTGCTTTTTACAGGCACCCTGGAGCCGCGCAAGAACATCGAGCTGCTTATCAAGGCCCTGCCCCTCCTCAGGCAGCATATCCCCCTGGTACTGGCCGGCTGGTCCGGATGGGGAGACAAATCCTGGAGGGAGCGCCTGAGCCGTGACGGCCTGGACACCCGGGTTATTCAGACCGGATATGTGGATGAGGAAGACCTGGCCTGCCTTTATTCCGGGGCCGGGGTTTTCATTTATCCCAGCCTGTACGAAGGTTTCGGCCTGCCCGTTCTCGAAGCCATGGCCTGCGGCTGCCCGGTAATAGCCTCAAGGTCCTCCTGTCTTCCTGAAACAGCCGGGCGGGCGGCAAAATTCACGGATCCCCGCGATCCTGAAGAGCTGGCCTTCCACATTGGTCGGCTTCTTGAGGACAGCGGTCTGCGGCGCGAACTTATTCAACTAGGCCTTGAGCATGCATCAGGATTCTCCTGGACAAAAACGGCAGCCGGGACCCTGGAAGTCTTTGACAGGGTTCTCCAGCAGCAAGGTAACACCTGAAATATCTAATAGAATGAAAAAGATGTTCGCCAGTGCCAGGTTATTGATCAAGAAACTCCTGTTCAAGGCTGTAGGGTTTTTAAGCACGCGTCCGCGGCTCAAGAGCTGGGCAGTTATTGTGGCTGATGGACTGGGCATTGCAGCACGTTTGCGCCAAATCCATCAGGGCATGGCTTTTCCCCAGGCTGGTGCAGAGATTCGGTATGAGCCTGCCAAGCTGTCGCAATTGACTCCTCGCGCCAGGCAAATCTACAGCGAGCTGAAGTCCGCCATCAAGCGCCAGAAAAAGGAAGACGGCTGATGCGCATCGTCATAGACATGCAGGGTGCGCAGACCGAAAGCCGTTTCCGGGGGATCGGCAGATACACAATGTCTTTTGCCCGGGGAGTAGTGTGCAACAGAGACGAGCATGAAATTATCCTTGCTTTAAGTGGTTTGTTTCCCGAGACCATCGAACCCGTTCGCGCGGCCTTTGATGGCTTGTTGCCGCAAGAAAATATACTTGTCTGGCAGGCTCCAGGTCCGGTGCGGGAAGTACACCCGGGCAATGAAACCCGCCGCGGGGTGGCCGAACTCATCCGTGAAGCCTTCCTTGCCGCTCTGCAGCCGGATGTCATCCACATCAGCAGCCTGTTCGAGGGCTATGTTGATGACGCAGTGACCAGCATCAACCGGTTTGACAAGCAAACGCCTGTCAGCTTGACGCTTTATGACCTGATTCCCCTGTTGAATCCAGAGCATTACCACAGGCGCAATCCCCGCTATGAGCAGTACTACCGGCGCAAGGTCGGCTGCCTGAAGCAAGCCGCAAGCTTCCTGGCAATCTCGGAATTTACCCGCCAGGAAGGTCTGGCACATCTCGGCGTTCAGCAATCGAGGGTGGTTAATATCTCGACAGCTGTCGAGCCTCGTTTTCAGCCCCTCGCCATTGACAAAAACACAGCCGCTCAGGTTTGTGAAAAAATCGGGGTTACTCGACCCTTTGTGCTCTATACAGGAGGCGCCGACGAACGCAAAAACCTGTCACGCCTGATCCAGGCCTATGCCGCCATGCCGGCCTTGCTGCGCCAGGGCCATCAGCTGCTGTTTGCCGGAAAGATGTCTGAAGGCGATATCGCTCGATTCAAGAAACAGGCAAAATCCGCAGACCTCAAGCCGGACGAGCTCTGCTTCACCGGTTATGTGAGTGACGAAGAACTTGTTCAGCTCTACAACCTCTGCAAGCTCTATGTTTTCCCGTCCTGGCACGAGGGCTTCGGCCTGCCGGGGCTGGAAGCCATGGCCTGCGGTGCACCGGTCATCGCAGCCAATACCAGCAGCCTGCCTGAAGTCATCGGGCTGGACGAATCCCTGTTCGATCCCCTCGATGTAACCGCCATTTCCGCCAAGATGCAGAAGGGGCTGAAAGATGATGCCTTCCGCCATCGGCTGCGAGAGCATGGCCTGCAAAGGGCAAAGCTTTTCTCCTGGGACAGTACTGCAAAGCGGGCCATTTCGGCGTGGGAGAAATTGCATGTGGGGCATGATAAAAAACCACAGTCACATAGCAGTTCATGGCTGTCGGCGGGCCAAAAGCTGGACGTAATTTACAGGCAACTTATCAACGAGATTGCGGCTGCGGTCACCTCAGGAGTTCATCCCACAGAAGCCGGGCTGCGTCTGTTGGCGCATTGCCTGGAACGTAACGAGTGCCGGGCAAAATCCTTCATACGAACCAAACCACTACCAGAGAAAGTTGTTTGGAGAATCGAAGGGCCATTTGATAGCAGTTACAGCCTGGCTCTTGTTAACCGGGAAACCGCCCGGGCAATGGAGGGCTTGAAACACACCGTAGTATTGCATTCGACTGAAGGCCCGGGGGATTTTCCTGCAAATGAGCAGTTTCTGCAAAAGAACCCTGACCTGGCCGAAATGCATCAGCGCGCATTAACAGTGCCGCAGGCGGAAGCGGATGTGACAAGTCGAAACCTCTATCCGCCACGGGTTGCGGATATGAATTGCCGTTTGAATCTGCTCCATGCCTATGGCTGGGAGGAATCAGGATTCCCGCACGAATGGACGGAATCCTTCAATCAGTTTTTGCAGGGCATGACTGTGATGTCTGAACATGTCAAAAAAATCATGGTCGACAACGGTGTTACCGTGCCAATTGCTGTCAGCGGTATTGGTGTAGACCATTGGGAACGCGTCCAGCCGGACAACAGCTTCAAAATCCAGGCTCGGACCTTCCGATTCCTGCATATTTCATCCTGCTTTCCACGCAAGGGCGCGGACAGAATGCTCAAGGCCTACGGGCAGGCATTTTCTGCGCATGATGATGTTACTCTCGTGATCAAGACCTTTCAGAATCCCCACAATGAAATCCATCGATGGCTGGAAGAAGCAAGGTCAACAAGAGCAGATTATCCGGATGTGCTGATTCTTGAAGGCGACTACACAGAAGCTCAGCTCAAGGCCCTTTACGAACAATGCCAGGCACTGGTAGCGCCGAGCCTGGCCGAAGGGTTTGGTCTGCCTATGGCCGAGGCCATGCTCTCCGGCCTGGCTGTAATCACCACAGGATGGGGCGGTCAGCTTGATTTTTGCACACCACAGACCTCTTGGCTGGTTGACTATCGTTTTGAGCGGGCCCGGACGCACTTTAATTTATTCAGTTCGGTGTGGGCTGAAACTGATATCGATCATCTTGTCCATATCATGCGTGAGGTTTTCCTCGCATCAGGCTCAGACCGTCAGTCAAGAGTATGCGCAGGGCGTAAGTTGCTTCTGCACAAGTATCGCTGGTCTCATGCTGCGGAGCGGATGGTCAATGCAGCACGTCAATGGAGTCAGGTCAGAGAACAATCCGAGCCCAGTATCGGCTGGATTTCAACCTGGAATGAGCGGTGCGGTATAGCCGCTTATTCCGAGCATTTGATCAGGAACCTGCCAGGCAAGGTGTCGATCCTGGCGGCACGTTCACAGGAATTGACAGCACAGGATCAGGCAAATGTTCATCGCTGCTGGACTGCCGGCGACTTGGATCCATTGGATGATCTGCGCCGGTCGATTGAGCATATTGGCATGGATACTCTTGTTGTTCAGTTCAACTATGGATTCTTTGACCTGGAAGTGTTGGCTGAGTTTTTGGTTGAGCAAATTGATGCAGGTCGAGTGGTGGTTGTTATGATGCATGCCACGACCGACCCCACCCATGCGCCGCACAAAAAATTGAGCTGTCTCGTTCCGGCCTTTTCCCGTTGTCACCGTTTATTGGTACACAGCCCGAAGGACATGAACCATTTGAAAGCCTACGGGCTGGTCAAAAACGTTGCTCTTTTCCCGCATGGCATACCTGATTTTGTGCCGGCGGTACGAAAAACGACAAAAAAAGGGAAAAATTTTATTGTCGGTTCCTATGGCTTCTTTTTGCCCCACAAAGGCTTGCTTGAACTGATTGAGGCAATCGCATTATTACGCAGTCAAGGGGAGTTGGTGGAGCTCAAAATGCTTAATGCAGAATATCCGGTACCGGAATCAAGGATGTTGATCAAGGATGCCATGCATAAAATAAATTCACTGAATTTGAATGATGTGGTGACTGTCTGCACTGACTACCTGGAAGGTGAAGCCTGCCTTTCTGGGTTGGCAGAAGTGGACTTGATTGTATTCCCGTATCAGGAAACCGCAGAATCTTCCAGCGCAGCTGTACGCTACGGCTTGGCAACTGCCCGGCCGGTAGCCGTAACACCACTGCCAATTTTCGAAGATGTAAGCGCTGCAGTATTTAAACTCCCAGGACAAACCCCGCAGGATATTGCAGCGGGGATCAGAGAAATACGCCAGAAACTTGACAGCTGTGATTCATCACCGGACGATGTCAGGATAAACTCAGAACAATGGCGCGCACAACACCTGTATTCTGTTGTTGGTCAAAGGCTTTTTAATATTATTCAGGCAATAAGAAGAGACGGGCTGGATGGTAAGCAAGGCCGTGCACCTGCCCCGGTTTTAGGCGCTCCCCGGGCTGACCTGGAGAATTCTCCGCGCAAATGCTGTCAATGATTATCCACTCAGAAAAAGTTAAAAGGCTAAACAAGGGGTAATGTCATGTCCCATGCAAGCTCCATCTGGAATTACCGGATGTTCATTCTCTCATCCATCCGGACTGAACTGGCCAACAGGTTTGTCCGCAGCCGCCTGGGGGGGCTCTGGATGATCATCAATCCCCTGGCCCAGGTGCTCATGTACGCCCTGATCCTGTCCGCGATCCTCTCGGCCAAGCTCCCGGGAATAGACCACCGCTTCGCCTACGCCATATATCTTACCGCCGGCATACTGGCCTGGACCATGTTTTCCGAGGTGGTCACCCGCTGCCTGAACATCTTTATCGACAATGCGGAACTGCTCAAAAAACTGGTTTTTCCCCGGATCTGCCTGCCGGCCATTGTATCCGGCTCGGCTCTTTTAAACGGCCTGCTCCTTTTTCTGGCAGTAATTGTTGTTTTTACGGCCCTGGGACACTTTCCCAGCATCCATGTCCTGTGGCTGCCGGCCCTGTTCCTGCTCAACCTGGCCCTGGCCCTGGGCCTCGGCCTTACTCTGGGAGTGCTCAACGTCTTTGTCCGGGACGTGGGCCAGATAGCCCAGCTGGCCCTGCAGTACGGATTCTGGTTCACCCCCATTGTCTACATGCCGGCCATAATCCCTGAAAGCCTGCGTTTTCTGCTCATGTTCAATCCCATGTACTGGATAGTTTCAGGATATCAGAACGTGCTGGTATTTTCCGTTCATCCTCCTTTAATGGGGCTGGCCGCAGTGGGAGTGCTGGCCCTCCTCCTGATCCTGGGCGCCCTGTTCCTTTTCCGCAAGGCTGCTCCGGAAATGGTGGACGTGTTATGAGTACCCCGGTAATGGCGGTAGACGGGCTGGGCAAGGCCTTTGTCCGCTACCAGCGGGAGCGGCACCGGTTCATGAACTGGCTGGGATTTGACCGCAGGCCGGTCCAGGAATTCTGGGCGGTCAGAGAAGTTTCATTCAGCCTGGATCCCGGCGAGACCGTGGGCATCGTGGGTCAGAACGGCGCAGGCAAGTCCACCCTGCTCAAGCTGATCACAGGGACCCTGCGTCCCACCTGCGGAGGCATATACCTCAACGGCCGCATATCCGCCATTCTCGAGCTGGGCATGGGTTTTCATCCGGAGATGACCGGCAGGCAGAACGTGATCCATGCTGCCGGGCTAATGGGTTTTCAGCTCCAGGAGATAAGAAACATGCTCCCGGAGATGAAAGACTTTGCAGAGATCGGAGATTTTTTTGATCAGCCCGTGCGCACCTACTCCAGCGGCATGCAGATGCGCCTGGCCTTTGCCGTGGCCACGGCCAGGCGTCCGGAACTGCTCATTGTGGATGAGGCCCTGTCCGTGGGGGATGCCTATTTTCAGCACAAGAGCTTTGACCGCATCCGCAGCTTCCGCAGCCAGGGGACCAGTCTGCTGATCGTATCCCATGACAAGTCCTCTGTGCAGATTTTGTGCGACCGGGCATTGCTCATGCATAAGGGCCGGATCATCAAGGATGACCGGCCGGAAACGGTCATGGATTTTTACAATGCCCTGCTGGCGGACGAGGAGAACCGAAATATCGAACTCGTGCCCGGAGAGAACGGCCGGACAGGCATATGCTCCGGAACTGGAGAGGCAAGGGTGGAAGACATCCGTCTGTGCAATGCCAGGGGTGAACCGGTGCAGATCATCGGGGTCAATGAGGAGGTCAGTCTGGTGATCAGGGTGCGCATAAACTCCTTCCTGCCCCGCCTGGTCCTGGGATACATGATCAAGAACCACCTGGGCCAGCCCATGTTCGGAACCAACACCCAGTATACAGGCCAGGTCATGGAGGATCTTCCTTCAGGTACGGAAATATCCTACAGCATCGACTTCAATGCCGCCCTGGGTCCGGGGAGCTATTCCGTGGCCGTGAACCTGTCCGACTCGGAGAGTCACCTGGCCAACAATTATGAATGGCGCGACCTGGCCCTGATCTTCAACGTGGTCAATCAGGGGCTCGACGAATTCCTGGGCCTGATCTGGCTTCCTCCCAGGATCAGCATCAGCAGGCCGGAGGGCTGAACCCTGTGCCCGGGGTTTCCCGGACCGCAATTGACATGTTCCGGGGTTCAATTTATCTGATCAGATGTTTCTGCGTAAGGATATTTCCAGGTGGACTCCTCGACACTATGAGTGAATTTTACGGCCAATCAGCCAGAACTTGGAAGGTCCAGCACATGAAAACCAGCTCCGGTATTTTGGCAAAAGGGTTCAAAAACTTGCTCACAGGCGGACTAAAACCCGCACTTTACCAGGATTCCAGCATGTGCACAGGAAATAACGTGCGGGCTTAAGTCCGCCTAGCTCGCTTCGAACAGTTTGAACCCTTTTGCCAAAATACCGGAGCTGGAAAGACGTAATAAAATGCCATAATAATAAATCCACAGCAAAGGTCGAGGAGCCTTCCAGGTGGACATTCAAGAATACCTCAATAAAAATTCTTTCAGAACAGAAGACTTTGCCGGTCTTGACGACAAGGATTTTCTGCAGGCTGCCTACGCCGCCATCCTCAGGCGCGAACCAGATCAGACGGGATACGCCCATTACCTGGACCAGCTGCGTCAAAAGCGCATGACCAGGAACAGAGTCCTGGGCACACTGCGCTATTCCTCTGAAGGCCGCAGGCACAAAACCCATGTACAGGGACTTTTCTGGCTTTTTGTCCAGGACACGGCTCTTGCCCTGCCAGTCATGGGCCGGATCATGTATCTGCCAGTGCGGCTCCGGCATTCCGTCAGGATAAGGTTTTTGCGCTTGCGGGACTCCCTGGTCTACAGGATTGCAGGCGAGCTGGCCTCCAGACAGGGCAAAGGCCTCCAGGGTCCGGGAATTGAGGACTATCCACAGGAAGTTTATCTGGCCCTGGAAAAAGAATTCAGGAGTTCTGCCCAGGAACTGGAAACAGGATTCAGGGAATATCTTCCACTTGTCAGGGAGGTCCTTAATTTAAACGGGGACATAGCCGACCTGGGCTGCGGACGGGGCGAGTGGCTGGATTTCTTGCGCCGCCACGGCATCCGGGCCGTGGGGGTGGACATCAGCCCGGTCATGGTTGACTCCTGCAGTGAGCAGGAACTGGAAGTGATTCTGGCTGATGCTCTCAGTTATCTCTCCGCAAAGGAAGACAACAGCCTGGGCGCTGTAACCGCTTTTCATCTCGCGGAGCATCTGCCTCCCCCGGTTCTGGTCCGGCTCTGGCAGGAGTGCTTCCGGGTGCTCAAACCCGGAGGTCTGGCCCTATTTGAAACCCCCAACCCGGAAAATTTTCAGGTCAGCTCCTACTATTTTTACCTGGATCCCACCCATAACAGGCCCATTCCTCCTCCTCTGGCCACATACACCATGGATGCCCTGGGTTTCATAAACATCAGGATCATCCGCCGCAGGGAATTTGACAGGCCCATTTTTGAAGATCCCCGGCTGAATAAGATGTTCTGCGCGGCCATGGATTATGCTGTGGTGGCGTGGAAACCGGAGTAGGGTTAAGGGTTCAGAGGCTGGGAGGGTTCAGGGGTTGAGAACCATGAACATCAAAATAGACGGTCCTTTCACCGGCTCCTACAGCCTGGCCCTGGTCAACCGGGAAATGGCCCTGGCCCTGGATGGTCTCTATCCGGGCCGGGTGGGCCTGGCCTTTGACTGCCATCCTTCAGGCCCCCTGATACCTGATCAGGCCTTCCTGGAACAAAATCCAGAGGTCAACCGCCTTTATTTGTGCGGATTATCCATGGACCGGGCCGACGTAATCCTGTATAACTCGTATCCCCCTGATTTTCCCGCTGTGCCCGGAGCCCTGTGCCTTACCAATGCCTACGGCTGGGAAGAAAGCCTGTTTCCCCCCGAATATGTCCGCGGTTTCAACCAGAACCTGTCCGGGCTGACTTTGATGTCCAATTACGTGCTCAAGACCATGCAGGACAACGGCGTTGGGCTGCCCATGGCTGCAGTGGGCCTGGGCGTGGACCACCTCTTGCGTGAAAGTCCTGACCCATGGCCCCACAGCCTTGGACGCGGCTTTAGATTTCTACATGTGTCCTCATGCTTTCCCCGCAAGGGTCTGGATGTCCTGCTGAGCGCCTATGGCCGGGCCTTTAATGCCTCTGACGATGTGACCCTGGTCATCAAGACCTTTCCCAATCCCCACAACAACGCCCCTGAGCTGGTTGAAGCCTTCCGCAGGGAGCCGGGCCCTCCCGGGGTGATTCTTATAAATGAGGACCTAAGCAACCCCCGGATGCTGGATATCTATCAGCGCTGCCACTGTCTGGTGGCTCCTTCCAGGGGGGAGGGCTTCGGCCTGCCCATGGCCGAGGCCATGGCCCTGAATATTCCGGTCATCACCACCGGGTACGGGGGACAGACTGATTTCTGCACCCGGGAAACAGCCTGGCTCATCGACTATTCATTTGACCGGGCCGCAACCCATCTATCCGGCTTCGGCTCCGCCTGGGCTGAACCTGATCCAGATCATCTGGCCAAGCTCATGCGCAAACTTTTCCTGGCCGGACCAGATCAGACACTGGCCAGAACCAGGGCCGCCCGGGACCTGGTCCTGGCCAGGTACACCTGGAAGGCCTGCGCCACAAGGCTCTGTGAATTCATGGACCTGGTACGGTCCCGTCCTGCATTCAAATCCAGGCTGAAAACCGGCCTGGTGACCAGCTGGAACTGCCGCTGCGGCATTGCCGAATATTCCAGGCACCTGCTTCCCCACCTGCTCCATGAACTGGAAGTAACTGTCATGGCCCCGGACTTTACCGAGAGGGTCTCCCCTGACGAGCCCAATGTTATGCGGTTTTGGACCAGGGGGGACTGCCCGGAGAGCATTCCAAAAAAGGCCCAAGATCTGGGGCTTTCCTGCGTGGTGATCAATTTTCATTTCAGCTTCTTTTCCCTGCGCTCTTTTGAAAGGCTCCTGGACAACCTGAAAGAGCGGAATATTTCCTGCCTGATCATCTTTCACGCCGTGAAAAACCAGGCCGGATCACTGAACAGGACAGCCAGGGCCCTGGCAGGGGCGGACCGTCTCCTGGTGCATTCCGTGAAAGATCTTAATCATTTCCGGCAGGCGGGGCTGGCGGAAAATGCGGCCCTGTTTCCCCACGGGGTATACAGGCTGCCCGAGCATCCCAGGCCGGTGCACACAATGCTGCCCAGAAGCCTGCGTACCAGGAGGCTCGTGGCCTCGTTCGGCTTTCTCATGCCTCACAAGGGGGTTCTTGAACTGATCCATGCCTTTGCCCGTCTGCTGCCCCGTCATCCGGATCTGGGGTTGCTTCTACTTACCTCCCTGTACCCCAAGGACGAGGTCCTGGAGTATCACCAGGAATGCCTGCAGGCAGTTAAAGATCTGGGACTGGAAGAGCGCGTCTACTTCAACACCGATTTTCTGCCCCTGGAGGAATCCCTGGGACTGCTCAGAAAAGCCTCCCTGACCGTTTTTCCTTACCAGCACTCGGCCGAGTCCTCCAGCGCGGCCGTGCGCGCAGGCCTTGGAGCGGACCGGCCCGTCGCGGTCACCCCCCTGCCCATTTTTGATGACGTCCGCGGTGCGGTCCATTTTCTTCCCGGAACTGATCCAGTCTCCCTGGCCCTGGGCCTGGACGGGCTTCTCTCGGATCAGGATGTGCTTCATTCCATGGACCAGGCCCGCAGAAAATGGCTGGACATCCATGCCTGGCCCGGCGCGGGCGGGCGTCTCAGAGGACTTGTCAGGAGTTTGTCCATTAATGACTCCTCTTCAAACAGCTATCAAGGTCACGCGAACAAGCGTGACAGGCAGAGGACAGAGGACTGAAGACAGCAAAAAATTCGGAAAAACGATGACAGTGAAAAATATTTCACACCTGCTTGACCTTTAAGCTGCCCTGAAATAAAGAAATTTTGTCTGAGCCTTGACCAAGGCAGGCTGTTTAACAGGTCATTAACCATTTACCAGGAGGGAAGTGTATGGCACAGGGATTTACACCGCAGGACTGGCTGGGCGCCATTTACGTAGCCTACTGGGGTCGGGCCGCTGATCCAGAAGGACTGGACTACTGGGTGAACATGTGGGGCGGGCAGGATGATCAGGGGAGAACCCAGGACGCGGCCTGGTTCGCCTCCAACTTTGCCCTGCAGCCCGAGGCGGCGGAAGCTTACCCTTATTTTGAGGCCTTTCAGAATCAACAGGACATCACTCCGGACATGCGCGGGGATTTCATTGACGCTATCTACGACAATCTGTTCAACCGCGCCCCGGACCAGGATGGCAAGGCCTACTGGCTGGAACAGCTGGAAACCGGCACGGTTGACCCTGGAGAATTCATCGCCGCCATAGTCCACTCGGCCCTGGCAGGCGGCGGAGATGACGCCCAGACAGTTACGGCCAAAATGGACGTGGCCGCGGTCATGACCGCCAATGTCCGCTCCAGGGGCTGGACCGGCGAACCCCAGGTCATTGATTACCTGCGGGGCGATGAGGCCAGGGATCTTATTGCCGATACCACTCCAGCCAATGCTGCCGCCCTCATGGAAGAGGCAGGCCGCCAGTTTGTCATGTTTGGAGACGGAAATGTAATGATAAGTATGCATGCATCCGAACTTTTTGGAGATGACTGGAAGGACAACAGCCATATTCACAATCCCCAGCAGAATTTTGACGAGCTGAACCTGGGCGGAGGAATCAACCGGATTAACCTGGACATTGACGACATGACTCCTGAAGTGTTCTGGTTCCACCCGGAGGTGCAGCAGATTCTGGGTGAGATACAGGGTTTTGACGTTCTGGGCATTCAGACCACCTATCCTTATGATGGCGGAATCGCCATGCTCCAGGGAGCTTTTGAAGCTGACTATACTGTCACTGATATCAATCTCTTCAAAAACTTCGTCACTGTGCTGGATGAGGTCAGCACGACTTTTACCACAACTTTTGCAGGACCCTATGATGAGCTGGAATTGATCTTCTGGGAGGACTTCCAGGGAAACCTGGTGTTCACAGGCTATGAGATCACAGATGGTTTGATCATTATCGAGGCCGATGGAACCTACAACGGCAGCCTGAATTTCGCCGGCGGTGAAGCGGGGGTGGAGATAATGGCGGGTGATGACTTTACTGCGACCATCACCGGAGATCTGACCCTCCTGGACCTGGTCGGTGATGAAGAACACCCTGATTTCCATGTTGCCCTGGTGGATGTGAGCAGCCTTGAGGCGATCTGGCTGGATCTGGCCGGCAGCGGTACAGTGACCATTGATGCATCTGCTGCCAACTTTGGCAATGCGGTATACATTGATCTCGGGGGGGACCATGATCTTGACTACACCGCCTTTGACGGCCAGAGAGAGACATTTGTACTTTACGAGGACTACCTCAACGGAGATATCGAAATCCACGGCTTCCGGACCGGAGCTGAAGATGACCGGGACAGGCTGGATTTCGGCGACCTTGGTTCCCTTGCAGACAGTGCCGGCCAGCTCAATGTTGACATTGTTGACGGCAATACCCTGATCACGGCTGCTGCTGATGAATTCAGCGGCAGCATCACCCTGGTGGGGGTTACTGATTTCGACCTGGACCGTGACGCGGAGTTTTAAGCCCAGTTCTGGAAACTATCTTGCCGCTTACAATATAAAAGGGAGCCACATGGTTCCCTTTTTTTAATCGGATATCTTTGCTGTTAAAAAGGGGGGGGGGACTGTTGCCTGACTGTTTCCATGGAAAGGGATGCTTGGTTGGGACAGATTTTCAAAACCCTACTGTACCAAGTTTAACAGGACCACGCAAAGAAACGTGACAGGCAGAGGACAGAGGACTGAAGACAGCAAAAAATCCGGAAAAACGATGACAGTGAAAAATATTTCACATCGGCTTGACCTTTAAGCTGCCCTGAAATAAAGAAATTTTGTCTGAGCCTTGACCAAGGCAGGCTGTTTAACAGGTCATTAACGATTTACCAGGAGGGAAGTGTATGGCACAGGGATTTACACCGCAGGACTGGCTGGGCGCCATTTACGTGGCCTACTGGGGCCGGTCCGCAGACCCCGGCGGCCTGGACTACTGGGTGAACATGTGGGGGGAACAGGACGATGATGGCAGGACCAAGGAAGCAGCCTGGTTCGCCTCCAACTTCGCCCTGCAGACCGAGGCGGCGGAAGCTTACCCTTATTTTGAGGCCTTTCAGAATCAACAGGACATCACTCCGGACATGCGCGGGGATTTCATTGACGCCATCTACGCCAACCTGTTCAACCGGGCGCCGGATGATGATGGCAAGGCCTACTGGCTGGAACAGCTGGAAACCGGCACGGTTGACCCCGGGGAGTTCATCGCCACTATTGTTCATTCCGCCCTGGAAGCAGGCGGGGAAGACGCCGCAACAATCACAGCCAAGAAGGATGTGGCTCAATCAGTCACTGACAGAATCGTGGAACTGGAACTTTCCGGGGAGAATGTCGAAATATACACCTACTTCTCCAAAGAGATTATCGCCGAAACCACCCTGGACAATGTCGCCGAACAGAAAGAGCAGGTTGAGAACCTGCCCGTGCCCGGCGGGGACGAAGTGATGATATCATTGGACCCTGTCATTGCAGCAAGGGGTGACGAATTTTCAGTTCCCGTCAGCGTGACCAACATGACCGGTGAAGACCTTGAAAAGACCCTGGACTTATTAGTCTGGGATGAGGATGATCCTGAAAAGGACTTGTTCTGGGACGAGGTGGAGAACTTCCAGGTGCCTGCGGGCGAAAGCGCTGAGCATACATTCAGCTTTTATGCGGATGTGGACCCGGGAGTCTATATTATGGATGCCGCCTACGCTGACCAGGACATATTCTACATCAGCGATGCAGTCACTTTGACCATAGCAGATACAGAAACCCAGCTTATGGGCGTGTCTGATTCCTGCGGCGCACAACCTGCTGTAATGGAAGGCTTTTAACCCTTAAAATCTTTAGCCCGGACTTTTGGCCGGAAAATGACGTAAGGGTCAATCCAGTCTGAACATCTGGTTGTCCCTGTAACCATTACATGGGCAAACTTTTTTGGCTCTTCCGGTTAAACCGTACGTAGCCGGGAAAAGGCAATATCAGACATCGGACATCAGAAGTTTGCCTTCTGATTGGGTAAGATATTTTGCCTCTCGCCCGCTTCGAAGACTCAGCTTGAGTCGCCGAGCTCAAGGAGAAGAGAGTTTAATGATTTCTCCGAGCCGGAGAAATCATTAAGGTTCTCCGCCCCTGCGGGGGAGCTTGTTATTCATATACACCGGCTCGGTGAATATGAATATTAAATCTCTTCCTCCTGCCTTGCTCCGCGTCTCTAGGCCTGCGTAGGCCGGGCGTGAGAGATTCTTTTCTTCAAGCGAAAGGAACAGTTCAATTTCCAAAAGTACGCTCCAGCCGGATGAACC
>PUMA01000174.1 GCA_003551155.1 Desulfonatronospira sp. | reverse complement strand
TTATCGGCGGCAATGGTTTGGGTCACCAGCTTTCTCCCCGAGACGGCCTGATGCTGATCTTAACGCTAAATAAAGAGCCGACCATTTTGCAAGGCTTCTAGGGTTCTACAGCCGCGATCGCATCCTCTGGTAAGTTCATGCCCTCCATTACGGCTAAAATTCCTGGCAAATATTTATCAAAGGTTAACACGTTGGCATAGACCAGTTGTTTCACAAAAGCCGGGGTGAGGCGATTGCCTTCGACATCCAGGCTGGTCTTGTAGCGAATTTCGCCATCACCAAAGTCTAGTTCAAAGTTACCAATAATCAATCCATAGTTGGCCCGGGTCAAAAACTCTGCTACCCCTAGACGCCGCTCAGGGGAGGCTTGGACCGGGCAAAAGGAATAAAATATCACCTGCCGCTGGGACTCATCAGTTTTGGCATAGCAATTCCAGCGCCCTTGTTCTCCCTTAAAGGCCAAGGTAAGGGCCGACTCCTGGGGCACCCGGACATAGGGCCAATTTTCTTGATCAAAGAAATTTGCCACCGTATCCAACAGGGTGGGCGCTGGGATTGGCTCTTCATCATCTGATTCTAGCATCTAAAAATGCAGGTTTCAGGGTGATTAATTGAAGTTCTCATGAGCAATTAATTGCAGCATTTCATCAAGAATTATTCTTTCGATTTCAGGAATGTGATCCTCAATCAAGAAATAAGCCATATCTAAATCCCGGCGGCGAAGTTCACTATAGAGCTTAGGATTTTGTGCTCGCAGTCGTTGGCTAGAACGTGAAGCACGCTGCAAAATACCAAACCAAATTGTAGCTCCCACAGGAATTCCTATTCCTGTGGCTTTAGCACTGGCGCTTACCCCCATTCTTCTTGCCAAACGCTTATATAAAGCTGTATTTGCGATTTCACGTACAATTCTTTGGACTATTTTTGTCAATAACTTCTTTCCAATCAAAGAGCGTCCCAATATATGAGCTATTTTCTCAATCGCACCTTTTTTAAGGTTTTTTCCAATGGGTTGAAGTAACCTTTCTTTCTGCTCGTCCGTAAGTTGCTCACTTATAACCTTGGTCATTAATGAGACAGTAACAATTGAAACTAGAGTATATAATACTCCTCCAGTTGAAGTTCCTGATCGAAATACAGATCGTAGAATTTGTAGAGCCTGAGAGTTTTCTCGGCCAATTTCTGCTGAGCGATCTAAGCCTTTTACGCCCCATGATTCAATAATTCTCTCGGTGCCAAGAACAACATCTTCGCCAACTGACAATATACCTCTACCAAGCCCCCTTAAGCCTCTTCCAATACTACCAAGAATGCTACGACTGAGAGTTGGCCTCTGCACCAGTGATAATTGCTCGAGGGGTTGTGTACATTGAGAATCATAAATTTTGTCAATCGCTCTTTTCTTGCTGTTTACTACTCCAGTTTGTTGCACCACATGAGCCAGTTCGTGGGCCAGCAGTTTTTGGCCACTGTGGGTCTGGGGCTGGTACTGTCCCTGGCCAAAGTAAACATGATGCCTGTGGGTAAACGCCTGGGCATTGAGGCCCCGGTTCATCTGGGCCGCCTGGTTGTCACTGTGGACGCGCACACCACCAAAGTCATGGCCAAAACGCGTTTCCATAAAGTGGCGGGTCGAGCTAGGCAGGGGGTGGCCACCGCCCTGGCCCAGTTGGCTGGTTAAGGTTGGAGATGCGATCGCCGTGGCTGCACCAGCCGCCTTCATTTGCACCAACTCGTCGTCATCGTCGTCCAGGTCGTCTAAGGGCTCCCGTTGTAGCTGGGGTTCGGCTCCTAGAATCTGGCGAATGGCGGGAGGCGAGTCTAGGGGCTTGGTCTGCACTAAATCCTCTTCATCGTCCAGATCGGGCATCGACTCAGACTCGATCGACTGCCGTTGTAGGTCTGGGGCTGTCTGGGGAGTTGACATAGCCCGACCTGGGGGAACCAGCCCCACAGGCTCTGGTATTCCCATCACTTGGTCGGCAACCCGATCCGCCTCTTGTTCGTACTTATCGTTGGGTGGCCCCACCACCAGCTTGGGTTGCACCAGGGGCATGGAGCTTGAGCTGACGGGTACCTCAGCAAAATTTTCTTGGAAGGCAGAGTTAGAAAAATCTGTTGGGGTTGGCGATCGCGCCTCTAGCCCATCCACCTCAAACTGATCGCTGTTTAACGGCGATCGCGTCAACACACTAGAGCTTACTAGCGTGTCCGACTGAGGGGCTGCTCCCCCCGAAACTTGTACCCTCATAGTCACGAGTCTGCTCCCAGCGTCAATGCCTAAAAGACAACTAATTATCTACTCAGTCAAAATCATTCCCGAGACATCTCTAACGCAGTTACCCTAAGTTTTCTATTTTGATCCTGCTTGTCATTTTAGGGTTTTATAGTCGGTCTATTCATTCCCCAGGGATTACCACTTCCCCATCCACTATTCTGCCAAGCTAATTGCTGTCTTGCTAAAGCTTTATATGTGCCAGTCCGAATAAGACTAGTTGGGTCAGTTGCACCAATTGGCGAACTAAAAGGGATTCCATAGAAGCTATTGCTGGGAAAGAGGCTGTGTCGAAGTATCTGAAAATCGTGTGTACCATCTGCCATGATAGTTAATTGAATTTCTGTCCAGATAGGAGGGAAATTGGTTTGGGGAATCTTATTGGCAGTAGCTCTGCCAACTAGGAATCCTGCACCAGCACCTAATATTCCCCCAGCAATCATTCCTTTTGGGCCACCAAGTAAACCTTTTTTCATACCGCCAAGCAAGCCACCTAAGATACCACCACCTAAGATACCACCACCTACACCAGCAGCATGCCCAGCACTGGTTGTCCGGGCACCTGTGGTCTGAGTAAACCTGACTCCCTGGATATTGCCCCTAGTGATTATTCTTTGGCTGTTCAAAGTAGTAAATCTTGAAGATCCAAGTCCAAATAAACTGGGAGATGTGTAAATACCACTTTTCCTGTGAAGACCAGCACTAGCGATTGTCACTGAATCATTTGTTTTTACATATCCGCGCAAGTAATTAGAAAAGCGAAATCCAGAGCTGCCTGTAATAAAGTTTTCCGATATAGTGGCAGGTGGAATCGGATCTGAAACCCCTAATCTTCCTGATCCTGCAGGTGATGCAGGATCAATCCAACTTACCGATCCCGTCGATGCTTCAAGTGTTCTAGCCTGCGGCTGTGTAGTAATAGGAATATCATTTTTATTGGTTGATATTGGTTGACGTTGAAGTTTCCCCGTCTGTTGTATAACGTGCATTAGCTCATGAGCAGTCAATGCATTCTTGGCGGGAGATGCACCCGATCCGAAATAAATGTCTTGCTTGTGTGTAAAAGCTTGAGCACCCAAATCTCGGTTCATTTGGATGGCTTTACTGTCTGTATGGACTTGAACCTGACTAAAATCAGCATTGAAGCGGGGCTCCATGAAGCTACGCACATCGTCAGATAGAGAAACTCCACTTGCTCGGTTAGCAATCAAGTGACGTTCTAAATCAGATCGAACCTGCGGAAAACCACTGGAAACTTGCTTTACTTGGGTTTCTGAGTTGTGTTTCTTACTCTCAGTGGCTTTCGGTTCCGGCATTCCCATCACCTGATCGGCAACCCGATCGGCCTCTTGCTCATACTTATCGTTGGGTGGCCCCACCAACAGCTTGGGTTGCACCAGGGGCATAGCGCCAGAGCTAACGGGCACCCCAGCAAAATTTTCTTGAAAGGCAGAGTTAGAAAAATCTGTTGGGGTTGGCGATCGCGCCTCTAGCCCATCCACTTCAAACTCATCGCTGGTCAACGGCGATCGCGCCAGCACCCTAGAACTCACCAGCGTATCCGACTGGGGGGCTGCTCCCCCCGGAGCTTGTACCCTTGTGGCCACGAGCTTACCCTCGTGTAAGTTACTCAAAACCTAGCTAATCTCTGCGTTGCCCCTACATCCTGGGCATAGATAAACGCACACAGGCGAACACAATTGCCTCAAGTTTATCACCTGCTTTCTGGGGGCTTCACAAACTGACATGATTGGTATTGGCCCTATTTCAGGGGGAAAGCCTGCTCTTGGTTGCGATCGCCCTGGGCCACGGTC
>PUMA01000127.1 GCA_003551155.1 Desulfonatronospira sp. | reverse complement strand
TTGGCCAGGACCACTACCAGCAGGATCCTGCACACCGGGTTGAGCCAGAAGGCCTTGATGGAAGTCAGGGCCTTGGGCAGATTTTCCAGGTCGGCCACCCGGGGCTTTTTGACCCAGGCCTGGACCAGCCCGGCAATCCAGCCGACAGCCATGGTCGGGTTGAGGCTTGTAAGGGGGGCCACCACAAAGGTGGTGGCAATAGTCAAGGGATGGGCCAGGGCCAGGCTCACCGCCAGGGCGGAGAACAGGCCGTTGACCAGGATCCAGATATAGATGGACTGCACCGAGTGCTGGGCCCCCTGGGTCATAAAACCCAGCACCAGCAGCCCGATGATCACCAGAGGCACCCCCCATTTGATCAGGCTGGGCCATACGGGATCGCGGGGAACTGCGCACAAGGCCTTGAGATCTATCTGCTGACCCAGATGACGGGTTATGCCCGGGACATGTCCTGCTCCCACTATGGCCAGAATTTTTTTGCCGGAACTGTTTGCGATGTTATGCGCAAGATACTGGTCCCGTTCATGGATCAGGGTCTTCTGGATCTGAGGAAAGGATCTGGAGAACTCGTCCATGACCACCTGGAGCTGGTCTTTGTCTTTGAGCCTTTCAATGTCTTCCTTTTTTATATCCCCGGTGAAGACCAACCCGGCCAGGAGCTGCATGAGAAGCTTGAACTTGCCCCACATGGACAAAGATCTCCAGACCCTCTTGAGAGTGATATTCACATCCCTGTCAGCCAGGACCAGCTCTGCTCCGGTGTTATGAGCCTGATTTATCCCTTCGAGCATTTCAGCTCCAGGTTTTATGCCCAGTTTTTCTCCGATCTTGCGGTAAAAGGTGCTCAGTGCCAGCTGGGCCAGGAGGAAAAGGGCCTTGTTTTCCTTTATTACCTGGTAAATATCCGTTTTTTTCCACACGTCCGGATGGACCAGAGTCTGATACCTTGAAGGACAGAGCTCCACACAGATGGTGTCCGGCTGCAGACTCTTCACTGCTTCCCGCACATCCTGAACGCTCTGTTCAGATACATGGGCCGTGCCCAGCAGGTAGATGTCCCTGTTTTCTTCCCGGATATGATGAAGTTTTTCCAGGTTAAGGCTGTATTCCTGAGTCATGATGTATTATTGCTCCCGTATCCGAATGATTAATATGGTTCCTGTCTGCAGCGTTACTTGCAGGAAGCCTGCTTTTTCATTACTTGAATAAGTGCTTTTTTCACTGGTTTATGCCCTGTAGAGACTGATTAAGGCAGCATCTCTGTCAGGGGGTCCCATGCGCAACCGGTGTATCATAAGTTTATCCAGTCGAGGATGCAAGTGATCAAAATTAAGGTTTCTGAAGATGGCCGGGTGCAGCATCTGATCTTTGATCCGGGAAAAACCCTGGCCCGGAATCTTTTCAGTCACGGCTTTTTCACCAGTACCCCGCTCTGTTCAGGCCTTGGCCTGTGCGGAGCATGCCGGGTGCGAGTTTTGTCATCAACCCCGGATGCCTGTCCCAGAGATCAGGATGTCTTCTCCCCCGGTGACTTAACGCAGGGGTGGCGTCTGGGCTGCGCCCATTTTCCGGCCCAGGGAATGAACCTTAAGCTGCCCCTGGAGAAAAGCACCAGGAGGTTTGCCTGGGCTTCAACTTCGGATCCGGTTGCCCTGGGAGTGGATATCGGTACTACAACTCTGAAATGGGGATTCGCACACCCTGATCACAAAACCAGTCTGGGCATGGTTCTCAATCCCCAGATGGGAGCAGGCAGCGAAATCATGTCCAGACTGGCTTACAGTGCTGAATGCAGGGATAATTTCAAGAGGCTGCAGAGTCTTTTGACCCGGGAGATTCAGAAGATAACGGCTTTGTGTGATCAAGAGCTGCCTGCAGTTGTAGCCGGAAATACGGCCATGATACATTTTTTGATGGGTCTGGACATATCCGGACTGCTGGGTCATCCTTATCATGTGGCCTTTGCAGGAGGCTCCGATGTGAGGCTGCCGGGATCCGGCAGAGAAGTATTCGTCCCGCCTCTTTTATCCCCGTTTGTTGGTGCGGATATCAGCAGCGGTCTGAGCTGGCTGGTCCAGGAAAAAAGAGCCAGCTTTCCTTTCCTGTTCTGCGATCTGGGCACCAACGGGGAAATGGTCCTGGGCCTTGGGCCGGACCGATTCTTTTGCACCAGTGTGGCTTTGGGACCGGCCCTGGAAGGGGTTGGACTGCGATTCGGAAGCCCTTTCGGGCCGGGAGTTGCCGGCCGGTTTGAGTTCACGCCCCGGGGAATCCGGCCGGACAACCAGGATTGGAACGGCCTGGTTTCAGGCAGCGGATATCTTTCCCTGCTTGCTCTCCTGTTGAAGCTGGATATCCTGGATTACAGCGGCCGGTTTATTGATCCCGGGAGCCGCTTGTCCGGAACAGTTGACCTGCTCCATGGCAGGGTCCACATCCAGGACAAATTCTACCTGAGCGGGCGGGACGTGGAGGAGGTATTAAAGGTCAAGGCCGCTTTCACCCTGGGAGTACAGTATCTGCTCCAAAAAACCTCCATGACCCCGGAGAGGCTGGCCAGGATATATCTGGGAGGTGCCCTGGGAGAACATGCAGGTCTTGAGGACCTGGATGAGCTGGGATTTCTTCCCAAGGGGGCCATGCACAAATGCCGGGTGCTGGGCAACTCGTCTCTCAGGGGCGCCCTGGTTCTGGCAGTTGACAGTGCGTCCAGGAAGTGGGTGCTGAACCTGCCCGGAATGATGCAAAGCCTGGATCTGGCCGGGGACAGAGAGTATGTAAACGCCAATTTTCACCGGCATATGCATTTTGAATACCCGGCATCAACCTGATTTTTCTAGCTGCGTCCGCTTCCCCCTCTGGGACCGCCTCCCCCGCCTGGGCGGCCTCCTTTTCTGGGCCCACGCCTTTGAGCTGAAGACAGATCAAAGGTCTCACCCTGTTCCTCCATGAGCACCGCCATCCGGCTCAGACGCACCTTGCCCCGGTCGTCTATCTCTATAACCTTTACTTTGATATTGTCTCCAATAGCCACCACATCCGAAACCTTTTCCACCCTCTTGGTGTCCAGCTGGGAGATGTGCACCAGGCCGTCTACTCCGGGCAGGATCTCCACTACAGCCCCGAAATCCAGGATCCGGACCACATGTCCTTCATAATCCCTGCCCAGTTCGGGCTTCTGGTTGTAAAAAAGGATCATTTCCTTGGTCTTCTGCAGGACCTCCTCTGAAGGAGAGAAAATGGAAATCTTACCGGATTCCTCGATATCAATGGAAGAGCCGGTTTCTGCAGTAATGGCCTTGATGTTTTTGCCTGAGGGGCCGATGATATCCTTGATCTTGCTGGTATCCACCTGGATAACCGCTATCTTGGGGGCAAAGGGAGAGAGCTCTTTTCTAGGTTTGGATATGATTTCGTTCATGTGGTCAAGGATATGTCTGCGCGCCTCCATGGCCTGTTCCAGGGCCAGGTACATGACTTCACCGGTAATTCCGGATATCTTTATGTCCATCTGAACCGCTGTAATACCGTCATAGGTGCCGGCCACCTTGAAATCCATGTCCCCCATGCGATCCTCGCCACCAAGGATATCCGTGAGGATGAAGTACTCGTCCTCTTCCTTGATAAGGCCCATGGCAATCCCGGCCACAGGTTCCTTTATGGGTACGCCTGCGTCCATCAGAGCCAGGGTCCCGCCACAGACCGTGGCCATGGAGGATGAACCGTTACTGTCCATAGTTTCTGAAACCAGGCGCAGGGTGAAGGGAAACTCCTCTGAAGAGGGCAGTACAGGCTGGATTGCCCGCTCAGCCAGGACCCCGTGTCCTATTTCCCGTCGGGAAGGGCCGCGCAGGAATTTGACCTCCCCCACGCAATAGGGTGGAAAATTGTAATGCAGCATAAAGCTCTTGCTGCTGTCTCCGGTCAGAGTTTCAATGTGCTGGATATCCGAAGTACTGCCCAGAGTGGCGATGCACAGGGTGGTGGTCTCTCCCCTGGAGAACAGGGCGGATCCGTGGGTTCTGGGCAAAAGCCCCACCTCAATGCTCAGGGGACGGACAGTACGAAGGTCGCGGCCGTCAATGCGGATTTTCCCGGTCCGGATCTTTTGGCGCATGATCATCTTTTCCAGATTTTCAAACGC
>PUMA01000048.1 GCA_003551155.1 Desulfonatronospira sp. | reverse complement strand
ACTTTTACCTTTTTTACAAAGCCTGTTTTATTTGTTCTTGTTTACATTTTTGTAGAAAATTTATTTTTAAGCCATGCTTTTTTATGTCTTTTTATACGTGAATGTATTTATTTTTTATATAGTTATTCTTCAACATACACTTAAAAATTTTTTCTACAGGTTGCATTTTTTTTTATCCTGGATAATATCTGCGGATGGCCTGGCTGAAAGGCCAGGCGAAATTTTTTGGGACAGGCAAGAATGATTCTAACACTGCTCAAGTTTTCCAGACAGATAATTCACCCAGTATTCGACTCAAAAGAAACAAGGTACTGCTGGCAGGTGAACATGCAGCAATACCTGGACGAAGACGGCGGGCTGAATCCTTTAATTTCCAGATCGTCAGCCATCATGGCCGGATATTTCGGGAAGATAGTGGAAGCAGCCACCAGGGATGCTACTTTTGGACCCATCTTCAGCAATATCTGCTGCCGTAGAAGACCGCACAGATATCCCTGCCGTGGGAGGCTGGAAATCATTTATGTTGATTATCTGCAGAACGGAGAGATCTACTGGCATTGCCCGGCATGTAGTGACAAAGGGATCATCTTCGGATGGGAAGGCTCATGCTGGGATTTTATGGCCTCTGACTCCAGGTTTGTTACTCAGGCGGCCAATGATGGGTGAGGTGAAGAACAGGCATACAAGCTTCTCCCAGGAATTCATAATCAATGTCTGTACAGAACATGCTCCCCAGGGACAACTACCACGGATTCCCAGCGCTTTTTAAGCCCCATAAATCTCTTTGTATTTCTGCAGAAGTCCGGCCAGGCTTTGCTCTTTTATGGCCAGCCGGGCCTGTGTTCCGATCCTGACAAAAAAATGCAGGTTGTGGATGGTGTTCAGACGGTAAGAAAGCAGTTCTCTGGACATGTAAAGATGCCTCAGATAGGCTCTGGAAAAATTCAGACAGGTGTAACAGTCGCATTCCGGATCCAGGGGCGAATCGTCTTTATTATATTCAGCCCTCTTGATATTCACTTTGCCTTGGGAGGTATACATGGTACCATTGCGGGCGTTTCGAGTGGGCAGTACGCAGTCGAACATGTCAATTCCCGCGCTGATGCCTTGAAGGATATCCAGTGGTTTGCCCACCCCCATGAGATATCTGGGTTTTTCCCGGGGCAGAAGAGGTGCTGTAAAATTCAGGATTTCCAGCATTTCCTGTTTGGTTTCTCCTACACTCAATCCTCCCAGAGCATAACCATCCATGGGGATTGTCGTCAACTGATCCACGCATTGCTTGCGCAGGTTTTTGAAGAAGCCTCCCTGGACAATGCCGAATAAAAGCTGGCCGCTGCTGCCCGGGGGATGAAACTTGCGGCTTTTTTCAGCCCAGCTTGTGGTCAGATGCATTGAATTAAGGGTGTATTCATAATCTGCCCCATAAGGCACGCATTCATCCAGGACCATCATGATATCAGAACCTATATTCTGCTGGATTCTGATCACCTTTTCCGGAGTAAAAAAATGCCTGGACCCGTCCAGGTGAGAAGCGAACTCTACGCCCTGCAGGTTGATTTTTCTGAGCTTGGAAAGGCTGAAAACCTGAAATCCACCTGAATCGGTAAGGATGGGACCATGCCAGTTCATGAACCTGTGCAGACCTCCCAGATCCGACAGAAGCTCGTCACCAGGCCGCAGATACAGATGATAGGCGTTGCCCAGAACAATTTCAGCGGAAATGTCCTGGAGGTCCCGGGGGCAGAGACTCTTGACGCTGCCCTGAGTGCCTACAGGCATAAATACCGGCGTTGACACTCTGCCGTGCAGCGTATCAAACCAGCCTGACCTGGCGGAACCATCAGCATGTTCCACAACAAAGCACCCCATTTTTCCCATGTAAAAGAACCTCTCCATTTATATCATGTCTGTCGGCTGGGGCAGATGTCGGCGAGAAAGCATGCAGAGCAAGATGGTTTTCTTGCCCTGCAGATTTCCCGCCCGAAAAGTACCATAAAATGGTTGATTTCGCCCCAGTGCTGTCTGGGAAAAAGGGTCATGAGATTGCGCTCAATAACAGCTGGATTGCTGGAACCAGTGAGACCCAGACGCAAACTTAAACGCCTGACGTGGGTGTCCACGGCTATACCCTGGTTCAGGCCGAATGCATTGTAAAGGACTATATTTGCTGTCTTGCGGGCTACTCCAGGCAGGCTCAGAAGCTCATCCATGCTTGCCGGGACCTGCCCTTTGAACTTGTCAGCGACTATAAAAGCAGTTTTAGTGAGATTGCTGGCTTTGGCTCGGAAAAATCCAGTCGGTCTGATCACCTTCTGCACCTGCCCGGGATCAGCCCGGGACAGAGATGCTGCATCCGGCCATAAGGAAAAGAACTCCGGAGTGACCTTGTTCACCTGCTTGTCGGTACATTGGGCCGATAATACAGTGGCTACCAGAAGTTGCCAGGGGTTTTTCCAGTTCAGGGCTGACAACGGTTTGGGATAGCGGAGTTTAAGTCGCTCCAGAAGCTCCAGAGACATGTCCGGCTTGTTCAGCTGGGACTGATCCATGCTTTTAACAGGCCCGATCCACAATGTACTGCGCTAGGTTTTCCAGAAATTTTTTTTGCTGTCCGTGGTAGTTTTTCAGGCGATATTTGGCTGTGTCAGCGGATTCCTGGGCCAGCTTCCTGCTTTTTTCCAGGCCCAGAAATCTGGGGTAAGTGGATTTATTTCCCGATTCATCACTGCCTGCTGGTTTGCCAAGAGATTTTTCATCACCTGTAACATCCAGAATGTCATCCACTATCTGAAAGGCCAGTCCAATGTATGTCCCGTATTCTGAGGCATTTTGAATATTAGTGGGTGTATTCTGACCGTGACTGGCCAGGATGGCGCCGCTTTTGCAGGAAGCGCGGATTAACGCGCCTGTCTTCATGGAGTGCATCTTTTTGAGGGCCTCAAGATCCATGTCCCCTTTGCCCGTAGCCATCACATCCAGGCACTGTCCCCCTACCATTCCCCCGGGTCCGGCTGCATCCGCCACCTCTCTGGAGGCAGCGATGAGTTTATTATCAGGCAGGCTGCACCCCAGCATCATGGAAAAAGCCTGAGTCAGAAGGGCGTCTCCAGCCAGAATAGCCACGGCTTCCCCAAAGACCTTGTGGCTGGTGGGCAAGCCCCGGCGCAGATCATCGTTATCCATGGCAGGCAGATCGTCATGAATCAGGGAGTATGTATGCACCAGCTCCAGGGCCGCTGCAAAAGGAAGGACCTCATCTCTGGATGCGCCAAGCATCTGGGCCCATGCAAGGCATAACACAGGTCTGATTCTTTTTCCCCCTGCAAGAAGACTGTACTCCATGGCTTTTCTGAGTTCCGGAGGGAAGTAGTCCATCTGCAGGCAGCCTTGAAGATAACCATCCACTGCCCTGGCCTGCTCAACGAGATCCGACTTGAAGCCTTTAACCATCGGGGTTCTCCTGTATGTCTGAATCTTTTGAGCAGATGCTCAGTTCATGCCGGGCCTTTTCCAGCTGCTCCCGGCAGGATCTGGTAAGCTCCATTCCTTCTTTGAACAGTCTGACACCCTTTTCCAAAGGAAGGTCCTTTTTTTCCAGTTCCAGAACGATCTTCTGCAGTTTCTGCATTTTCTTGTCGAACTCAACGTGTTTGGCGGGCATGGGCATGTTCCTTTATATCATGCTGAACAGTTCAAAGCACTTACTATCAACGAATAGAAGTCACAAATGTAATTAAGCTGTAAACAAAAGTAAAAAATTACTCTAAATCAGTTTCTGGAATTAATCAGGATTTCTGGCCAGCCTGATCTGCACGGCTGATTTTCCTTCTCTATCAGCCAGCTCAAGCAGAGAGCTCATCTCCGGCCTGATATAGGCCTGGTCCCTGAATATTATCTCTTTGGCCCTGACATGCATCCGGCCCAGTTTTGTCCTGGACTCTCTACGGGGCAGAAGAACTCTCTGGGCCCGGCTGATTCTTATTCCCAGGGTCAGCGTTTGTTGGAACAAAGCATCCTGAACCCTGTTTAATTCGTTGTCCCTGCACATGACTTGAATCTGGCTTCCAGGCCTGCTTTTTTTCATGATTCCCGGCAAAAGGATCACATCAAGGGCGCCTGCATGCATGACCTGTTCCATGAACGCTCCCATTTCTTCACCGGTCAAATGATCCACATTAGTGGTCAATACCCAGATGTGATCCCTGGTAAATTCACCCGGTTCGGCCTCGTAATCATATAGGAAAGTTCTGAGACAGTTAAGACTCTGTCTTTCTTTTCCAAATCCCGTCCCGGAGCCCAGCAGAACCCCCTCAAAACCGCTGCAGAATTGATCAACCACCTGATCCAGGATCAGTGCCCCTGTAGGGGTGATAATTTCATACCCATGATCCGAAGGACGGATTTTTTTATTGCGCAAAAGGACAGCTGTAGCAGGTGCAGGCAGGGAGAGTTCACCATGGGCTGTTTCGACCTTCCCTCTGAACCAGGGCACGGGAGAAGCGGTCACCTGTTTAACACCAAGTTGATCCAGCCCCCAGAATGCGCCTGTTATATCTACCAGGGTATCCAGGCCCCCAAGTTCATGAAAATGCACCTCATCCATACTCTGACCATGCACCACTGCCTCAGCCCGGGCCAGCCTGGTAAAGGCTTCCTGGCAACGGCCCTTAACTTTATTGGAAATATCGAGGGTGTTTACAAGTTTTAAAAGGTCTTTGAGGTTCCGTAGAGGCTGTTGGCCGGTCCATTTTATTGTTGCTTTACTGCCCAGGAAACCGTTTCTTGATTCCGGGACAATCTCGACAATAATATTTAAACCAAGATCATTGAAAATCTCCTGCAAGGGAGTATAATCTACACCAAGGTCGGCAAGGGAGGCCAAAAACATATCCCCGCTGATTCCATATTCAAGGTC
The DNA here is from genome assembly GCA_003551155.1 of Desulfonatronospira sp. Classification (GTDB taxonomy): domain Bacteria; phylum Desulfobacterota; class Desulfovibrionia; order Desulfovibrionales; family Desulfonatronovibrionaceae; genus Desulfonatronospira. The sequence goes on along the minus strand of PUMA01000048.1, from coordinate 12,377 downwards.
CATATATAAGCTGTGCATTACTTTTTACCGCCTTGACAGGACTGGCCGGCTGATCCTCAAATTAAAAAAATGGTTTTTTTCGGCCAGAGCTGCCTGATACATGTATTCCGCTATGTGCTGCATACGGAGTTAAGCGGCCGTATTTTTCGTTAAACGGACAGACATCTCTCATTCGCCCTGCTATATGCTGAAATTGACTTGACACCCTTTTTTTGACCGCTTGCCAAAAAGATGGTGCTCTGGTCATCACTGGCCATATATTTAAAATAATTTAATCACGTAAAATCACCAGGGTCCCAATATTTAGCCTTGATAACTGAATAAAATCTCTTCATATAAGATTTTCAGAGAACCAGGCATATTATTGACTTGAAAGCTGGTCATGAATTTTGGATAATTAATCAATCCTGGATTAATTTAATTAATAACCTATGCAACACAATGCCCGATTGTTAAAATTGTTGGAACACCATTTACGTAACATATTAAATTAAATTCTGAACAAAGGGCAAAGAGAATGTTCGGACAAAAAAAACAGGTTTTGCAGGCTCTGGATACGGATCTGGTTGTGGAATTTCTGCAGAAGACCCTCCCTTTCAACGAACTGGATTACTCCACTCTTAGTGACCTGGCCAAGCACGCCAGTATAGATTTCTACCCCAAGGGGACCAGGATACTTGAACAGGATACATCCCAGGTGGACTTTATTTACTTGATACAGACAGGTGGGGTCAAACTATATCTGCAGGACAAAGCCGGAGAGATAACCCTCAAGGATTACCGCGGGGAGGGCTCCACATTCGGGGCTCTGGCCATAATCCAAGGCAGCAAGTCCAGTATGACCGTGGAAGCGGTGGAAGACACCTTCTGTTTTTTGTTTCCTAAAAAGTCTTTTTTAAATCTTCTGCGGACCCACCCTGGATTTTCCCAGTATTATCTCAAGGTTTTTTCCCAGAATTATATCCAAAAATCCTTTGATGAGCTTCGCAAGGAAAAGCTGTCCCCAAAAACCGAGGGATCGCTATATCTGTTTACAGTCAAAGTCAACGACATCATCCGCAGAAAACCTGAGATAATAACTCCTGTTCAGAATATTCAACAGGCGGCCCAGCGCATGTCCGACCTGGGCATAGGCTCCTTGCTCATCAAGGATGAGTACGGAAAGATAGCCGGTATTATCACGGACAAGGACATCAGGTCCAAGGTTGTTGCCAGAGGGCTGCCCTACTCTACCGAGGTGGAAAGGATCATGACCAGTCCGGTGAAGACAATATCAGCACATAAAGTATGCTTCGATGCCCTGCTGGATATGATGAGCAACCGCATCCACCATCTTGCGGTCCAGGATGGAGAACGGATCATCGGGTTGATAACCAGCCATGACATTCTGGTGCTGCAGGGAGAATCCCCTGTTTATCTTTTCAAGGAGATAATGCATCAGCACCGGATCGAGAGACTGTATGAAATATCCATGAAAGTTCCCCTGGTGGTCCGACCTTTGATCGAGGAAGGGGCCAAGGCTAATAATATTACCAGGATGATCACAATTCTCAACGATCTGATTCTTGGCCGTCTTTTAGCCCTGCTTGAAGAAAATCTGGGTCCCCCGCCAGTACCTTACTGCTGGCTGCTAATGGGCAGTGAAGGACGAAAAGAACAGACCTTTCGAACTGATCAGGACAATGCCCTGATTTACCAGGATCCTGAAAATGAGCAGAAAAAAAAGGAAGCTGAGAATTATTTCAATATATTCAGCCAGGAAGCCATCAATCACCTGGTGAAATGCGGCTATCCCCTTTGCCAGGGAGGCAACATGGCCTCAAACCCCAAATGGTGCCAGCCCTTGTCCGTATGGAAAAGATACTTTTCCAACTGGGTAAACAAACCCGAACCACAAGAAGTGCTCAATTCGACTATCTTTTTTGATTTTCGCCCTGCCTGCGGCAGCATGTTCCTGGGGTATGAACTCAAGGAGTTTCTGCGCAGCCTGGTTCAGGGCAAGGACCTGTTCTTGCGGTACCTGGCCCAGGATTGTTTCCGCACCAGACCGCCCCTGAGTTTTTTCAAAAATTTTATCGTGGACAGGGATGGTGTTCACAAAAACCGCCTGGACCTCAAAGCCAGAGGCCTGGTGCCTTTCTGGGACTTTGCCCGGGTCATGGCCCTTAGGCACGGAATCATGGAAACCAATACCCTGGAACGGATGGAGATGTTGGACCGGGAGGGACACATTCCCCACAGTCTTTTTGTCCGGGCCAGAGAATCCTATGAATTTCAGATGCAGCTCAGGTTCATCAATCAGCTGAAACTTATGGAGGCCGGGGAAGCTCCGCATAACTATATTAATCCTGCAGAACTTACAGACCTGGAAAAACAGACACTTAAAGGTGCTTTCTCGGTTATCAGCGACCTTCAGAGTTTTCTTAAAGAAACATTCAAGCTGTCCATGGCCTGAAATAATAGGTGAAAACATGCCCTCATTGCTCACTATACCCTCCATGCTTCTGGCCAGCACTGCCTGGCCTTTCGGAATATTCAGCGAAGACAAGCCTGCACACCCTTTGTTGGCCCAGAGCAAGGATTACTTTGACCGCCTGGATAAAGACAGGCCTTTGAAAGACTATGAGTTTGTGGTTATGGATACTGAACTTACCGGCTTAAACGTAAAAAAGGACGAGATTGTGTCCATGGGGGCTGTTCGCATTCGTGCAATGCGCATTGACGTGGAAAGCAGCTTTTATTTCTGCGCCAGCCCTACCAGAGATATCCCCAAGATAAGCACCCTTATTCACGGAATAACCCCCTCAGAGGCGCAAAAAGCTCCACCTTTGGAAGATGCGCTGCTGGAGATGCTCGATTACTGCGGCAATTCAATCATTGTTGGGCACCACATCAGCCTGGATACAGGGGTATTGAATAGAGAGCTGAAAAAGCATTTTGGTGGAGTTCTCCACAATCTGTGCATAGACACTATGCATCTGGCCAGGGTTTACAAGGAAGGACACTGGACCGGATCGTATGAAGGCTACAATATGGAATTTTCCTACAACCTGAGAAATCTGAGCAGAGAATATGGTCTTCCCTTGTTTGCCGAGCACAATGCCTTAACCGATGCACTGCAGACAGCTTATCTTTTTCTTTTTCTGGTTCATAAACTGCAGGAAGACTCTGTATGGACGCTCAAGGACTTATGCAGGGCCGGATGCACCAGGCGTTGGGGGCTGTAGAATAAACCTGCCTGACTTGTTTTTTCCCTCAGGAGGAGAGGAAGATGGAGATAAATACAACCTGGGTCTGTGTTTTTCTTTCCCTGTACATTGTTTACTGTTTTTACTGGGGGCTTAGAGGTTACTTTACCGAAACCACTTCCTACGGATATTCCATCGGAGGCAGGCAAATCCCCATGATAGCCTTTCTCATGGCAGCCACTGCCGCCTCCTTCAGCGGCTGGACCACTGTAGGACACCCCGGACTCATCTGGAAGTATGGTCTGGCTTATGCCTTTGCCTCCTTTTATGTCCTGACCATACCCATTACCGGAACCTTTTTTGCCAAAAGGGCTTGGCTCATGGGCAAAAGATACGGGTTTGTCACTCCGGGAGACATGTTCTCCTACTACTACAACAAGGAGGGAATACGCTGGCTGGTTGTACTTACCGCAATACTTTACGGGGTCTTTTATTCAGCGGTGCAGCTTATAGCAGCCGGGGCCCTGTTCCACTGGGTTACCGGCTTTCCGTTTTCCTGGGGAGCCATTCTCATGGCATTTATTGTCTGGTTTTATGTTGTAACCGGCGGACTTCGGGCCAGCACCTGGGTCGGAGTGCTTCAGTTTTTTTTGCTGGTCTTGTCCATCATTCTTATCGGAATATATATCCTGATTCATTTCGGTGGCTGGAGCGTCCTAAGCCAGGAAGTAGCCAACCTCCCGGACAGGTATATGCAAATCCCTTCTATCATGGAATTTACAGTGGGCCAGGAGAAGTGGACCACGCTCATGATCCTGACTTATCTGTTTGCTCTCATGGGAATTCAATCTTCGCCTGCGTTCACTATGTGGCAGTTCGCCAATAAGAACCCCAGACCCTTTGCCTGGCAGCAGGTCTTTATGTCTACCTTTGTGGTTGGTTTTGCCCTGTTCTTTTTTACTGCCTTTCAAGGCCTGGGCGCTCAGATACTTGACATGCAGGGGCTAATTGAACCGGCATCGGACCGGGACGTGGTGCCCATTCTTATGGCAAAATATCTGCCGCCATTTGTACTTGGAATCTGTTTTATCGGCCTTATTGCGGCCATGCATTCCACAGCTGCACCCTATATTGGAACAGCCGGGTCAATGCTTCTAAGGGATGTGTGGTGGCTCAAAATACGCAAGAAAAAAGGCGGCCATGCCGAGCAGATCTGGTTTAACCGTCTGTTTGTGACCATTTTGATCATTCTGGCCCTGTTGGTAGGCATGTACTCCACAGCAGCCATAGTCATCCTTGGGGCTTTGGCCACAGCCCTGGGTTTTGTCATGTACATCCCCCTGCTGGGAACTCTTTGGGGGTTCCGCTGGCCTGCCATTGGTACCTTCCTGGGTATACTTGCCGGTGTTATAGTTGTATTTCTGACATACTATGTCTTTCCCAATCCCTTGACTATTCACAGTGCTGCCTGGGGCACCGGCACCGGCCTGCTGGTGGCTTATCTGTGCCGATGGTTCGGGAAAACAGATGATCCTGAAACCATGACAAGACAAAAGGAAATCCGGGGATGGCTGGACAGTATAGAGCAGCCTGGCCCCAGGGGACGTTCCTGGCGCAATTCCATGAAGATAGTGGTGCCGCTGTGGTACCTTTTTGCCATCGGTCCTCTGGCCATCCTGGGCAATTACGGTTTGTTCTCCTTTGCCGGATTCCCATCACTTTGGTCCTGGCAGATCGCCTGGTGGATATTGGGGATCATTATGATGTGGGCCCTGTGCTTCAAGGCGGAAATGGCTACCATAACCGATGAACAGATCCGTCGGGCTGAAACTGAGTCACACATTGTTGTGGAAGAAGTGACCAAAACAAGCAGCTGATGTTTTTCAAAACCTTTTGAACAACCGGTATGCCGCTTATCCGGACTCTGAAAACCGGATATGAGCTGGTTGGAGATGAACAAGGAGTAGATGAAATGAAATCAGAAGATATATGGCTCATAGTGGTTCTGGCATTTACCATTCTATGGCTGGTGCTTTTGGGAACCGGTGTACTTGGCTAGGATTATCCGCACAAATCAATTGAACTAACCGGTTGTTTAAGAGGATCAGGTAATCCCTATATCATGGGTCAGATCCATGCGCATTTTGCTCTGGGCAGTCCTGATCCTCTTAAATGCTTCCTTGAGACCCTGACGATTTATGTAAGTCAGCTCCCTGGGCATTATAAGGTTGTCTGGTTCTCTTTCTTCCTTCACCAGCATGATGGCCTGATGTGAAAGCCGGACAAGCATCATGAAGCTGTAGGCATGGGCAAGCTCATCATAATCCCGTCTGTCCAACACCTCCAGATGCACCAGCCTTTCCATTCTGTCCAGGGTGTTGGTTTCTGCTATTCCGTGCCGCAGAGCATAAACACGGGCAAAGTCCACCAGAAGCTGCATGGGCTTTTTAATATCCAGAAAACCTTTTTTATCTTTTGCATTTTTCAGGGCCAGGTTTCCGAAGATATCCAGGGGAGGTTTGAAGCGCAGGGCATTTTCAGCAAGATGTCTGAAAAAACCCCTCCAGTCTCCCAGGGTCTGGAACAGATACTTTCTGAGTTCATTCACTAGTCTGCCATCCCCATAGCCTGTCCGAAAGTCGAAAAAAATGCTGGAATGCAAAAGGTCTTCAGGCTCAGCATTGTGTATCCACTCCCAGAAATATTTCTTCCAGATACTCATGGGCTGGCACCATTTGGGATTCTGGGCCATGACGTCAAATTCGCAGAATGAATACCCCACCTGATCCAGCCAGGTGCATATTATATCTCCCAGCTGCAGAAAATAATCCTTAACCTCTTCATGCCGTGCGGAATCTACATCCTCATATATAATGGCGTTGTCCTGGTCAGTCTTAAGGGTCTGCTCCTTACGGCCCTCGCTGCCCATGATCATGAACACGAAAGGCACCGGCGGTTCTCCCACTTCTCTCAAGGCGAACCCGGCGATTCTATTCAGAACAGCATCAGAGACCTCGGCAATAATGCGGTTGAGATGCCCTGCCCTGGCTCCGCTGTCCAGCAATGACTTGATCAGTCCAGGCAATTGTCTGCATCTGGCCTCCAGTTCATGTATGGTCCCGGCCAACTGGATTTCGCGCATCAGATACACAGGGGATTTTCCCTGGGCAAGCAAAAGATCCCTCTCAGTGGCTATTCCCTGAACATTACTGGATTCATCCGTGATCACCAGATGTTTGATGTAGTGTTTCATCATCTGCATTACGGCCTCAAATACCTGGGCATGAGGAGTCTGGGTGATCAAAGGCCTGGAAGCAATGTCTATGACCGGTTTCTGAACCGGATAATTTCTGCTGACCACCTTCTGTCGCAAATCATTGTCCGTGAGCAGACCCACACTCCGTCTTTGTTTATCAAAGACCACAATGGAGCTCCTTTTTTTTTCGCTCATAATCCGGGCTGCATCCTGGATGGTGGTATCTTCCGAACAGGAGGCGAATTCTCTGGAAAAGATGTCCTGCAGGGAAAGATTTAAAAATCCTGGAGATCCGGAGGATTCTTCCACGTCGGCGCTGCGGGTTACGTAGGTCATGAAGGATCGCTTGTGCATCTGCCGGCAGAACTGCGCTGTTAAATACTGAATAAATTCGGGATAGCGCGAGCAGAGGTCGAGAAAGTGTTCTCTGGGTAAAAAATAAAGTGTGCACTGCTCCAGAGTCTTGACAGTGCGTATGGAGATGCTCCTGTTGAACAATATGGACAGGCCCCCATAAACGCTTTGCTTTTCCAGAACTTCACTCAGACTTTTGCTCTCATGCGCCAGAATATACTTTTCAAGCCTGCCCCTGAAAACAATGTGCACACCATCCAAGATTGTCTTGTTTTGAATAAAAAGTATCCTGTCGCGGGGATAGCTGATCTCAGACAGAGCCTGAGCGGCTTTCCTGATTTCCTGTTCAGGCAGGAGGTCAAAAGGTTCCACTTGAGCAAGGCACCCAGCCTTGTCCTTGTTCATTCCCCACTCCTATTCCAGAGCAAGTGTTTATGCCTCTCGTGTACCGGCTCCTGATTTGTCAGGACAGGCAAAAAAACGTCCATGGACGGCAACAATACCTGTGTGGTTGATTTCTGACTAAAACAGACCGGTAAAATTAATCCAATAAATCATAAACGGTTTTTATTCTCGATAAATGACCGTTTATGGTTTGTAAATGTCGCGCTGAATAACTTATTTTTTTATCTCATTTATTTTACCGCTTACCAATAATGAAATGCAAGATTCTTTTTTTTGTTTATTTAAGGATTAATTGAATCTGCATCCCCTTGAACCCGCCGTGTTCGCAGCCGCATCTACCCGGGGAGCGTTTCGGACCTGTGGTTCAGAGAACGGGGCGTGCAAACCATTATTTTAGAGGAGGGCACCATGTCCAAAAGCTTTGAAGAATACTGGAAAAAGAATCTGACTTTGATCGGGGTACTGCTGGCTGTATGGGCTTTTGTATCTTACGGGCTGGGGATTCTGCTGGTCCAGCCTTTAAACAGCATCTGGATAGCCGGCTTCCCCCTGGGCTTCTGGTTTGCCCAGCAGGGATCCATTTATGTCTTTGTAGTCCTGATTCTCATCTATTGCGTATTAATGAACAGACTGGACCGGGAGTACGAAGTCGATGAGCAGTGATTGCAAGTTAAAAAACTATTCAGGATTACCCCCTTAAGGAGGAAGTGATGTCCATTCTGGTCTGGACCTATATAATGGTCATATTCACATTTGGCTTATACATTTTTATTGCCTGGCGTTCCAGGGTCAAGGAAACCAAGGGATTTTACGTAGCCGGATCATCAGTGCCTCCGCTGGCCAACGGAATGGCCACTGCTGCGGACTGGATGAGCGCTGCATCCTTTATTTCCATGGCTGGTCTGGTTTCTTTTATGGGTTACGCCGGTACAGTGTATCTCATGGGCTGGACAGGAGGCTACGTTCTGTTGGCTCTGCTTCTGGCTCCATACTTGCGCAAGTTCGGCAAGTTCACTGTACCTGATTTCGTCGGGGACCGCTACTATTCCTCAACAGCAAGAGTAGTGGCCCTGATCTGCGCCATTTTCATTTCCCTGACTTATGTGGCCGGCCAGATGCGCGGGGCGGGCATTGTTTTCAGCCGCTTCCTGGAAGTCGAGGTCAGTACCGGAGTGGTTATAGGAATGACGGTTATCTTCTTTTACGCGGCTCTGGGAGGCATGAAAGGTATTACCTGGACCCAGGTAGCCCAGTATTGCGTGTTGATCATAGCTTTTGTTCTGGCGGCTGGAGCCCTCTCCTACAAACTCACAGGTATCCCCATACCTCAGCTGGGCTTCGGTTCTACCCTGGTAGAGGGAGAGCGGGCTGGACAATACGTTCTGCGGGCTATTGACGGCATCCACGAAGATCTTGGCCTGCACCGCTACACCGAGGCCTTCCATCCGGAAGGCATGGGCATGCTCTCGGTCTTCAGCATTACCCTGGCCCTGATGGTGGGCACTGCCGGTCTGCCGCATGTGATAATCCGGTTTTTTACCGTGCCCAGCGTCAAGGCGGCCAGAATAAGCGCGTTCTGGGCCTTGCTGTTCATTGCTATTCTTTACACCGCAGCGCCCACTGTAGCCGGTTTTGCCAGGTACAACATGATTGACACCATTAACGACACTCCCTACACAGAGGCCCCAAACTGGTTCAAGAACTGGGAGCAAACCGGGCTGGTTGCCTGGGTGGATAAATCCGGGGACGGCATAATCCGCTTTCGGGCCGGCAATCCTTTTGTGGGTGCACCAAGATTTACCGGCGAGCTCGGTGAATACGGCCAGAGACTGATTTCAAATGAGCTGACAGAGACGGACAACGAACTCTATATTGACAGGGATATAATTGTTCTGGCCAGTCCGGAAATGGGCAACCTTCCAGCCTGGATGGTCGGACTGGTGGCTGCTGGAGGCCTGGCAGCGGCACTATCTACGGCTTCGGGATTGTTGATAGTCATAGCTTCGTCAGTTTCCCATGATCTATATTACAGAATAATTAATCCGCAGGCTACTGAACGGCAAAGAATGCTCGTGGCCAGGATCATGATCGCCATCGCTGTGATTATTGCCGGATATTTCGGGATCAATCCACCAGGTTTCGTGGCTGAGGTTGTGGCCTTTGCATTTGGACTGGCCGCCGCATCCTTTTTTCCGGTAATTATACTGGGTATCTTTACAACCTGGGTCAATCGTGAAGGCGCCATAGCCGGAATGATCACCGGGATCAGCTTTACCATGCTATATATAATTCAGACCAAGTTTATGGGCATGGACCCCTGGTTCTTCGGGATTGTACCGGAGGGCATCGGTACTGTGGGCATGCTCCTGAACGTCATTGTCACCCTGGTTGTCTCCGCAGTGACCAAGTCGCCTCCGGAACATATCCGTGAACTGGTCCGCAATGTACGTACCCCGCGCGGCTCAGGCGAGGCTTCGGGACATTAGTCTTTGTTAAAAATCCCCAGGGATTGACTCCCATTCAAACCGGCTGCAGGAATCAGGCTGCAGCCGGTTTTTTTCATCTTTGCTGCTGGCAGGCATTGATCAGCCGAATGTTTTAGGTTAGGAGAATGGCTTATCTTGACTGCATGAAAACCTGTTCTTAATACATTCCTTTGGGAATGAGTTTCTTTCCGGCCCCTGAAAGAATAAGCGCCTAAGTCCGTTAATAAGAACATTTCAAGGAGATACCCATGGAAAAAAATGTGTTTGTTTATGCCTTGAGCACCTGTGTCCACTGTAATAATACCAAGAAGTTTCTCCAGGAAAAAGGCATAGATTTCGACCACTTGGATGTGGATAAACTGGATGGTGAAGAACGGGACAAGGCTGTGCAGGAAGTCAAGAAGTACAATCCCAAACTTTCCTTCCCCACTTTGGTCATTGACGGAGAAAAAGTTGTGGTGGGTCTGCAGAAAGAAAAAATCCTGGAGGCCTGCGGAAAATGACTCCGGAAGAACTGTATACAACTCTGAGCAGGATTCAGGAGCCTAAAGGCTATTTTTTCAACCGGGACCGGGAAATGGTCATGGAACTGCTTCAAAGCCTCATTTATAATAAAGAGCGCTTGGGCTACATGGCCTGTCCCTGTCGGCTGGCTTCCGGAGACCGTGAAAATGACAGGGACATAATCTGCCCATGCGTATATCGGGAGCCGGATGTACTTGAATATGGCAGCTGCTACTGCGGTCTGTATGTTTCCAGGGAATGGAACGAAGGTAATATTGACAGGGTTTACGTGCCGGAGCGCAGGCCGCCGGAAAAAATCGGTATGTAAAATGTTATGCATCATGAGGGGGTTTGAACAATGCGAGACAAAGTTCAAAAAGTTCTGGACAAGATCAGGCCTTCACTGCAGGCGGACGGTGGCGATGTGAAACTCATCGAAGTTACTGATGACGGGATTGTCAGAGTCCAGCTTCAAGGGGCCTGCCATGGTTGTCCCATGTCCCAGATGACTCTTAAAAACGGAATTGAACGCCTGGTTCTGAAAGAATTGCCGGAAATCAAGTCCGTAGAAGCAGTATAGGCATTTTATTCTGTCAGCTGTTGCTGAAGCGGGCCTGCCTGGCCCGCTTTTGTTTTGATGGGCGCTCAAGCCTTATGGAGTTAGAAAATGAGTGAAGCAATAACCACCAGATTTGCTCCGAGCCCCACCGGATACCTGCATATTGGAGGAGCAAGGACCGCTCTTTTCAACTGGCTTCTGGCGCGCAAAAATCAGGGCCGTTTTGTCCTGCGCATTGAAGATACTGATGTGCAGCGTTCTTCAGGAGAGATGACCAGGGCCATTCTGGACGGCATGCACTGGCTCGGCCTGGATTATGATCTGGGGCCTTTCTACCAGAGCCAGCGCCTTGAACTGTACAGAAGTTATATCCGGCAATTGATTGATCAAAAACAGGCCTATTATTGTCGCTGTTCCCCTGAAGATGTGGAAAACATGCGAAAAATCGCCCGGGAAAAGGGCCTTAAACCTAAATACAGCGGCAAATGCCGGGAACTGGGACTGGGTCCGGGCCGGGATACAGTCATCAGGCTCAAGGCACCACTTGAAGGTCAGACGATATTTCATGACCTGGTCAAGGGGGCGATGGCAGTAGACAACTCCCAGCTGGATGATTTTGTTTTGGAAAGAAAAGACGGTACTCCCACCTACAATCTCGCTGTGGTAGTGGATGACATTGAAATGAACATCACCCATATCCTGCGCGGTGACGACCATATAAACAATACTCCCAAACAGATTCTTCTTTACCGGGCACTGGATATGGCCCCTCCGCTTTTCGGACATGTGCCCATGATCCTGGGACCGGACAAAAAGAAGCTGTCCAAGCGTCATGGAGCCCTTTCAGTCACTGCCTACAGGGAAATGGGTTATTTGCCGGAAGCACTGATCAATTATCTGGTAAGATTGGGATGGGCCTACAGGGACGAGGAGATTTTTTCCATGGAAGATCTTTTAAAAAAATTTTCCTTGGAAAATCTGGGGTCTTCGGCCTCTGTCTTTGATCTGAACAAGCTCAACTGGCTTAACAGCCACTACATCAAAGAATCAGACGCCCGCAGACTGACTCCTATTCTCAAGGAGCATCTGAGTCCTGACCTTCCTCCGTATGATCAGGAATATCTGGAGAAAATCATTCCCCTGCTTCAGCCCAGGGCATCAACCATGCAGGAAATGGCTGAAATGGCCCAATTTTTTCTTGTTCCTGACCAGGAGCTTGTGCTGGATCAAAAGGCTGTGGATAAATTTCTGACCTCTGAAGCCAGACAATATCTGGGTGAAATTGGAGCCATGCTGCAGCAGGTTGAACATTTTGACCGCAACAGCCTGGAACAAGCCCTCAAGGATTACATTGAAGAAAAAGAGATCAGTTTCAAGGCTGTTGCCCAGCCCTTACGCGTGGCTCTGACCGGTAAAACAGCCAGTCCTGGCATCTTTGAAACCATGGAAGTTCTCGGAAAAGAGAGTTGCCTAAACAGGCTGTTCAGGTTGCACGAAATAGACTGATACCGTTTCATGCTCCTGCACTCAACCTGTACCTGCAAATGGTCAGCCTTCCCTGTACATGCCGTACAAACTTTTTTGTAATCTGTTCACTTATGCTTGAAATCTGCGTAATCTTCGTT
>PUMA01000162.1 GCA_003551155.1 Desulfonatronospira sp. | reverse complement strand
TCCTGTGCAGGCCATTCCTGATAAATGTCTTTTTTGCGCATCTGTCCCGTAACTCTGGCTGCAACTCCGGCTGCTCCTACGGCATCGGTGATTGACTGACGGATGCCCCGGGGAGAAAGCATTCCTCCAGCTATATAAATTCCCTTCCTGCTGCTTTCAAAAGGATTGAAACTGGAAGTGCTCGCCAGACCGAAACGGTCAGTTCTGACACCCAACATTTCAGCTAGCTCAGTACTTTCCCTGCCAGGGAAAAAACCTACTGAAAGCACCAGCAGGTCAAAGTATTCACTTGTCAGCCTGGAATCAGATGTTGCATAGCTGACATACACCCCCTTGCCATCCTCTCCGGGCAGTATGGTGTGCGGAATGGAACGAATGAAGCGGACTTTTTGATCTTTTGCCTTCTCATAGAATTGTTCATGGCCTTTTCCATGGGCTCTGATATCATTGAAAAAAATGGTGCAGTCCATCATCCGTCTTGAAACATGGTTTCTGGAATTAATGGCCTGTTTCATGGAGTACATGCAGCAAAAACTTGAACAAGTTCGTATTCTGTTCATTCTGGCAGTCCTGGACCCCACGCACTGCAGCCAGGCCACTCTTTTCGGCTCGATGCTGTCGGAAGGTCGTTTCAATATCCCCTTATTGGGACCTGAATGGGAAAGCAGACGTTCAAATTCCAGGCTGGTGACCACATCCGGTAAAATCGTGTAGCCGTAAATATCTTCTTCAGCCGGGCTGGACTGATCAAGACCCGGAGCCAGAATGACTGAATGAACATTCAGAGATAAGCTTTTCTCCTGGTCATTAAAGTCTATGGCTCCTGTGGGGCAGATTTTCTCGCAGGCACCGCATACTCCACGTGTCAGTCGAAGGCAGTTCTTTTCATCAATTACATATTTGGATGGAATGGACTGGTGATGCAGAATATATGCTGCTTTTCTAAAATCAAGGCCAAGATTGAATTCATCTGGGGCAAATCTGATGCAGATTTCCGAACATTTATTGCAGGCAATGCATTTATCAGGATCAATAAAGTCGGGAAACTTTCTGAGTTGAACCAGCATATTGCCCTCAGGACCCTGTATGTCAAGCACTCTGCTTTGGGAATGGACAGCAATGTTATGATGGCGGGAACATTCCAGGAGTCTTGTGGACAACAGGCAGGGTGAACAGTCATTGGTGGGGAAGATGTGTTCCATCTGGGCCATTAACCCCCCAAGGCCCGACTTTTTCTCCACCAGGTGGACATAAAAACCGGCTTTGGCCAGTTCCAGGGCGCTGTGAATCCCAACGACACCCCCTCCGATAACAGCCACTGAACAGGTTGTCTTCATTCCTTTGCTCACATGTCGGCCAGAAATGTCTGGACTTGATCAACGGCAGGGGATTGAAGGTAGAAGTATACCCCGCACTTGATCCAGGCCAAAGACCAGGACAGGTGCGGGGCAAACAGTGTTCGGCAAGCTATGGTGCATGGTTTTATATTTCCATACGGCTATGCATGCCCAGCTCGGAGCGCTTTTCCAGAGAACGTTTCTTTTTTTGCATGGCTTTTTCAATAACCCGGTCCAGAGTGTTGCTGACTTCTGAGGCAGAAACGCTCTTTCCTGGTTCAAGTTTTATTTCCGTATGCTGCTGCTGAAGACTGTCTAGCTCGCTTAGCAGCCTCCTGTATTCAGAGTCCAGTACTTCCGAGGATTCCCCCAGTTTGCGTTTGTACTCCAGATGGTTAATTGAGCGTTGTAATTTTTGCATCCGTTTTTTTACTGACTGTTCTTCCAAATCCGGGGATGACAGCTGGAAGGGAAAGCTTTCAAGAACATTGTCCTGAGCATTTTTCAGGATGCTTAGGCCCAGTCTGCTCCTGGCAAGAACAGTGGTCCATCCATCTTCGGAACCGATTCCTCCAAAAGACAGGTCCGCCAGCTCAGCAGTATAATCCTGGCAGTATCTGCAGGCGGGCCTCATTATAAAATCAAGCTCATCCAGAGGCAGGGTATGGATGGATCCGTCATCCAAAAGAACATACATCTTATCCTTGATATTGATTTTTCTGACCTGGTTCCACTGGAATCTTCCTATTCTTTCCAGAGTCTTTCTGGCCTTGTCATCAAAGGAAAAGTTACCTGAACAAAAAAGACCGAAAACGCAATATACCGCCTCCGAAGGAACGACTCCCAGGACCTGCATTTTCCGTATAGCAGCAACCTGGCAGGGAGTGCCCACGAAAGCCACTTTCCGCCCCCCTGTCCTCTTTATGCTTTCCAGTGCCTGAATCGAGGGGGTGAATGTAGAATAATGCTCACTGTACAAAACCATGCCATGGGAAATATCAAAGAAAGAACCGGAGGACGAAATAAGGTCGTCTCTGGTGCGGGCCAGGAAAGGTTCCCTGTTGAACAGGCCCACATTCTTGGAAACAATGGCTGAATCAATGACACCCTTTTCCAGGAGATAAGAGAGTATTCCGGTTACAGCACCCCCGTCGGTGGCCCTGTCAAGTATCTGCTTGTCCCTGGAACGGACTATGCTTGTAGAAACCACGTTTCCCACCGGCTCTTTCCATTCTGCCAGACTCTGGATCTCTTCATTCAAGTCCTCGATTTCTGGACAAATCATGTGACATATTCCGCACTCGATGCACAGATTTCTGTCCTTGTAGCCTGGATAACCTTCCTCTTTGAGCTCCAGGGCACCGTAATTGACCGCGGTACAAAAAGTGATACACCCTCCGCATCTGTGGCACAGATCATTTTCCTGAATCTGCTGCCTTAACTCCTCGAAAGAACTCATAAGTCATCTCCTTTTTTTCCATAAGTTTTAATTTTTAATCTCCGATCATTAAATAACCGCATGAAAGAAACTGACACGGCACTGAAAAAGCTTTGAGCCGGCATTCATCAACTGTTGATTTTCCTCATAACTTTGCCTGCCACGCGTCATTGAGTGACCTAAAAGACTTTTTACAGACGCATAATGGACGCTTCATGGAATGTTCCTGGAGGCAGTGAGAAGCAACATCCCGAATCCGAAATTTCTGTGCCTTCCAAGGCCCCGATTCAACAACTGCATAAAAGCATCAGGATTGTTGATGCGCAGCTCACCCTTGAATATTACATCGGGTACTGTAATCTCTCTGAGCTGCCTGGCGCGACCCTGTCGCAGTGTAACTCTGAGCCTGAAGCTGATCATTTGAGCAATCTCTAATTCAGCAGCATTATTCCGTCCCATTTCTTTCTTCAGCCATTGCTTATAAACCTTTTCCCGATCAGGCGGATTGCTTTCAATCCAGCATCTGGACAGGTAGACGTCCACCTCCGGACTTCTTTTAATAATTGGACTTCCGTCCAGGCCATGTCCGGAAGGACCTCTGACCAATGGACATATCCTGGTGTGAAACCCCATCACGTCACCTGGACTCCATGAATCGGGCATGGGCTTACTCTGGGTCGCCTTCCAATCTATGAGGTTGTATATTTCCAGAGGAGCAACACCCTTTGCCTGCTGCAACAGTTCGTCTTTATCCATCCGGCTGTAGCCGAGAACGGCCTGGCTGCCTTCCTGGGGATCCTGTAAAAAAGGCTTAAACCTGCCCGGACCAAACAATCGAGAAAGGACGATGTTGAAAAGAAGGTCATAAGCATAGAGATTACCTGGCATCTTGATATTTCGTGCCAGCATGTCAAGATCAGCCCTGTCAGCCAGGAATAGACGATGAAGGTGCAAATTGCTTTTCATATTTATCGCTCGCAGCTGTATCTTGTTCAGAATAATCGCTGCACTTGCTGCTCCTATGGGCTGACCTGTCATGTGTGGATTCCAGCAGATTCAGATGCAATGCCTAATGTGGAAAAAGTTTAATGAGTTCTTTGTCCAGGTTAGCAATGTCACCTGCTCTGCCTGCTGAGTTAAGCAAACAAACCTTCTGTACCAGGAGTCTGTAATTTTTATTTGTCCCTGCGGTCACAGGGGAAATTAGAAGCTCAGCATTAAAACCTTGCAAGGTAATTGGTTTTCAATGCTGGGTGAAGTGTCCCCGCATGCGCGGGGGAAACAAAGGCCGATTTTGTAGGGGGTAAATACAAAAGCAGCAATTCCCTGCTACTGCAGGGGAAATTTCATTTATCCATCTTAAGACCTGGACAGTCAAAAATTTTCATACAACACTTAGGATTTATT
>PUMA01000007.1 GCA_003551155.1 Desulfonatronospira sp. | reverse complement strand
CGCCGCGCCCTTCTACCTCCGCCGCACCAAGGAGGCCCTGGTCACCTTCCCCGACCCCGACACCGGCCAGATCACCAAGCTGTTCACCAAGCGCAACGTCCAGACCGTCCCCTTCCAGATCGATGCCGATGAGTGGGACCTCTACGATGCCCTGACCCGCTACGTCGAGGACCAGTCGCTCAAGGCCCTCAACCTCAACGCCACCACCGGCCGCGCCGTCGGCTTCACCATGGCCATGCTCCAGCGACGCCTCGCCTCGAGCATCTACGCTGCGCGGCGGAGCCTGGAGCGCATGCGGGACAAGCGGCAGCGCATCCTCGAAGACCCCCAGGCCTACCGCCAGGAGCAGATCGCCCGCAAGCTGCCCGACGACTTTGACGACCTGCCCGAGCAAGAGCAGCAGGGCATCCTCACCGAGCTCGAGCAGATCGTCACCTCGGTCGACCCCAACGCCCTCAGGGAAGACATCCTCCAGCT
This sequence comes from Desulfonatronospira sp., assembly GCA_003551155.1. Lineage (GTDB taxonomy): Bacteria > Desulfobacterota > Desulfovibrionia > Desulfovibrionales > Desulfonatronovibrionaceae > Desulfonatronospira. Next base: position 3,725 of record PUMA01000007.1, on the reverse strand, counting down.
CACCCGGCTCGTCGACCAGGCCCACCAGCTCGAGCACCGCGAGGTCGAGACCAAGCTCAACAAGCTGCGCGAGGTCATCTCCAACCAGGGCGTCTTCAAGGACACGGCCACCAAGCTGCTGGTCTTCACCGAGCACAAGGACACGCTCGACTACCTCGTCGACCGGCTCGGCCAGTGGGGCCTCAACGTCGCCCAGATTCACGGCGGCATGAAGATCGGCGATCGCGACACCCCCGGCACCCGCCTCCACGCCGAGCGCATCTTCCGCGAACGCGATGGTGCCCAGGTCCTGGTCGCCACCGAGGCCGCCGGCGAGGGCATCAACCTCCAGTTCTGCTGGCTGATGATCAACTACGACATCCCGTGGAACCCCGTGCGGCTCGAGCAGCGGATGGGCCGCATCCACCGCTACGGCCAGGACAAGGACTGCCTCATCTTCAACTTCGTGGCCGGCAACACCCGCGAGGGCCGCGTCCTGGCCAAGCTCTTCGAGCGCATCGAGGCCATCGAGAAGGACCTCGACCCCAACCGCACCGGCAAGGTCTTCAACGTCCTGGGCGATGTCTTCCCCGCCAACCTCCTCGACAAGCTCATCCGCGACATGTACCTGCACAACCAGACCGAGGAGACGATCAAGAGCCGCATCGTCCAGGAGGTCGACACCAGCCGCTTCCGCCGGATCACCGATGCCACGCTCGAAGGCCTGGCCAGGAAGCAGCTCAACCTCGCCGCCATCGTCGGCAAGTCCGCCGAGGCCAGGGAGCGCCGCCTCGTGCCCGAGGTCGTCGAGGACTTCTTCACCCACGCCGCCCCCATCGTCGGCCTGGTGCCCAGGGAGACCGGCACCGGCAGCCACACCTACCGCATCGGCCGCATCCCGCGGCGGCTGTGGCCCCTGGGCGACCGGCTCGAGCCCCGCTTCGGCAGGCTCGGCAAGGAATACCGGCAGATCGTCTTCAACAAGGACCTGCTGGCCCGGGACCCGACCTGCGAATGGGTCACCCCCGGCCACCCCCTGTTCGAGGTCGTCCGCCAGATGCTCTTCGACCAGGTCCGCGATGACCTGATGCGCGGGGCCGTGTTCCACGACCTGCACGCCGCCGAGCCCTACCACCTCGATGTGTTCTCCACCGCCATCCGCGATGGCCTGGGCAACGAGCTGCACCGCCGCCTGTTCATCGTCCGCACCGATGGTGATGGCGGCATGAGCATCCGGCAACCGACCATCTTCCTCGACCTCGCCGCCGCGCCCAGGGCCGATGCCTTCACCCCGCCCGCCGATCTGCCCCCCCTGGCCGCGCGGGAACAGACCCTGGTCGATGAGGCCCTCACCGGCTTCCTGTCCGAAGTGGCGGAGCAGCGCTGCCGGGAAGCCGACACCATCCGCCGGCACGTCGAGCTCAGCCTCGATGAGCTGATCCATCGCCAGAACCTCACCTACGCCAGCCTGGTCGAGCAGCAGAACGGGCTGTCGAGCACCCCGCCCTGGCTGTCGGCCAGCCTCAAGCAGTGCGAGGACCGCATCGAGGAGCTCAACGCCCGCCGCGAACGCCGCTTGGCCGAGCTCGACCGCGAATGCCAGTGCACCATCGGCGGCATCCAGCTCATCGGCCACGCCTGGGTGCTGCCCCACCCCCAGCGCAGCGACCCAAAGGTGCGGACGATGGTCCGCGACGAGCAGGTCGAGAAGATCGCCATTCAGGCCGCCATCGCCCACGAACAGGCCCAGGGCCGCCAGGTCCGCAGCGTCGAGGCCGAGAACCGAGGCTTCGACCTGATCTCCAGCCGCCCCCACCCCGAGGACCCGGCCACGGCCATCGACGTCCGCTTCATCGAGGTCAAGGGGCGCTCGGGCGTGGGTGAGGTGGCCTTGAGCACCAACGAGTACAAGACCGCCGAGCGATTGAAGGACGACTACTGGCTGTATGTGGTATACAACTGCAGTTCCGATCCGGAGGTCCATGTGATCTGCGATCCGGCTCGGTTGGGCTGGAAGCCGCTCGTCACGGTCGAACATTACCGATTGGACGCGCATGCCGTCACAGCAGCAAGCGAGGAACTCAAGCAATGAGCTATAAGGCGCGCTCCCTACTTCGCATTTTCGAAGACGTCAACACTTCGCTGTTCCTCCCTCATATTCAGAGACCGTTTGTGTGGGGAGAAGAGCAAATGCGTCGCTTGTTTGACAGCCTAATGCGCAATTACCCCATCCAAACCCTCCTTTTTTGGCGCACGAAGGATGCCATAAAGGCTCGCAGGTTCATGCAGTCAGTGGAGTGGGATGCAGATCTCAGCAGCTACTATGATAGGAACAGGAGCGCGGCCGGCGTTGAAAAGATATTTGTACTCGATGGTCAACAGCGTATTCAAACACTGGTTGCCATGTTCAATGGCGCTATCAAGGCCAGCGACGACACCACTGATTTGGAAGCATATTTTGATGTTACGAGCGGTGGCGTGTCGCACGACGGTGATCTGGTTTACGACGTTGAGTTCAGCGACGCTGCCAAGGACCTTCCATTCTATCGCCTTCGGAATCTGATGACGGTCGATGCCCAGAAGAACATAGCGACTCTCGCCGAGGACATGAATGACATCCTCGATACCCAGCTGGCTGAGCACACCGAGGCAAGACGACAACGTCAACGTCGTGTCCGTGAGAATATGCAGCAACTTAGAACGCTGCTACGAGAGGAGTGGCACTTCTGGGTGGAGGAACTCGATGGTGTGGCAGATGAATATCCGTACAAGACGATTCTCGACATCTTTGTCCGAGTGAACTCTGGAGGTACGAGGCTCGATGCATCTGATCTCATGTTTGCCGCGATGAAGGAGGGCTGGCATGAGATCGAGCAGAACGTCGACTCGATAGTCGAGATCCTCAATGACGGCCGTCTTGATTTCGACAAGTCGCTCGCGCTCAAATGTCTGGTTGTGGCGCACGGCAAGGGATCGGAACTGACACCCGACAAGTTTACGACACATGAAGGCGAGAAGCTTATCCACGCCATTGAATCCCAATGGTCCAGGGCTGAAGCAGCATTTCAGGAGTTGCGAGATTTTATCACGAATGATCTGAAGTTGTACGGTGGCAAGGTTGTCCGCAGTTATGGCAGCTTCATTCCCCTGTTTGATTACTTGTACCATAACCCAAAGCCCGACGAGACCAATCGCGTACTGATGCGCGCCTACTATTACAAGTCCCAACTCTTTAATTGGTATGGTGCACAGACTGATAGTGTGATTAATGCCATGCACGCGCGGGTTGGCAAGCCGCTTTCGACCGGCTTTCCGATTGCCGCGATCATGGACTACTTTCGAACTTCGCGAAAAGCGGAGACTGTGCTTGCGCCACATCACCTGCTTAACATGCGACTGCGCTTCATCATTCTCAACCTGATTTACGTCGAGCAATTCGGAACAAGCCCTTTTAACGTGTGCTTCAAGGGCAACGAACCTCATGTCGATCATATTTACCCACAGAGTCCATTGAAGACCGCACTCGCCCTTCCGACCCAGGAGATCAATCACATCGGTAACTATCGGTTTGTCGGGGCGACTGACAACTTACGGAAGCGCGCCGAGCGGCCCGATTCGTTCTTCGTTCGGTTGAAGGCCAGCGGCGTTGATGTTGCCAAACACCTTCTCTTACCAGATTTTACTCGCGATCCCTCGAAGCTGACGTTCGATGTAACAACCTACCGGGATTTCCGCGACCGTCGTCT
>PUMA01000153.1 GCA_003551155.1 Desulfonatronospira sp. | reverse complement strand
TGGTAGCGAGGGAGGGACTTGAACCCCCGACACTGCGGATATGAGCCGCATGCTCTGACCACCTGAGCTACCTCGCCAAAAATTTACATATTATCCTTTCAGGATAAAAAATCAAGAATTTTATTTTGAGGTCAGACAGGGAGATTTGGTTCCTGGATGTACAATGCACGGATTATAGGGAAAATCCTATTTGTGTATCCAGAGGCAGGCCCCATGAAGGTTTTTTAGTAAATCCGCACTTACTGAACCCATGAACCAGCAGCCCCAGCCACTGACTGATCTGTCGCAGCCCTTGCGGCCCATGGCAATGGCTGCAAAGCGGTGATGGCGGGCAAAATCAAGAATTGTCCCGGACACATTGCTGCTGTCCATTATTGTCTGATGGATGCGTGAGAGGGGAATTCCGTTTTCTTCAAGACGCTCCATGGTCTTTTTCATGACCACGTCAGCGGCCACAGGCATTGCTGAATTCCGCACATGCAATACAGTGATCTCATGTCCCGGCTCACTGTCCAGGATAAAACCCACGTGATCAGAAGCTCTCAGGCTGGGCTCTGATCCGTCGGAGCACAACAGTACATTCCGCTTTTCCCGTTCAGGCTCACGGCAGATCCATATGGGCATGTGGAATTCTTCATCCAGTATCCTGCTGCTTACGCTGTCCTGGATCAGGCCTTCCAGCATGGACAGTCCGCGTCTGCCAAGAACCAGGGAGTCATAAAGGCCTTTCTGGCCGTAATGGACAAGATCCTTGACTGTGGACAGGGTCTGGAGCTGCAGATCCGTCTTCAGGTTGTCCCTGGGGAAACCGAAGCTTTCCAGCTTGTCTGCAGCGGACTTGAGCGCCTGGCGGCCTTTTTCCTGGTAAGCTCCCCTCATTTTGGTCTGTTCAGCAGGGCCCGGGTCACCGGGGTCCAGCATTGTTTTCCTGGGATTGGGGGAAATGTTTAAAAGATCCAAGAAGATGTTGATTTTTTCATGGAAAAAATATCCCAGAAAGCGGGCCCCGTATTGATGGCTTGGATCATTGCTTACAGCCAGGAGAAAGTGTTTTTTGGTCTTTTCCATTTGTTTGTGCCCTGTGCCCAACTTATTTGGATTCCCCTGCAAAAATTGCCATTATAATATCAAAACCTGGCAGAGGCAATCAAATCTTCTTTTTCTCTGCCTTCCAAGCCGATCCACGTGACAGAAGAACCTGAAGGAGCATGTTACAATTCCACATCGCCTTCCAGGAGGGATTCGTCCTGTATCATGGCCTGACCGCCTTTGCTGTTTCTGATGTGCACCCTGCCTTTGAGCCGGACGTTTTGTCCAAAGGCAACATCACCATCCACTTTCAGGTCATCGCATTCCAGAAGCGAGGGCGCTCCCCTTGCAAACCTTTGTTCAAACTGGTCGATATTCTTGAAGTAAGCCGGATCCAGCTGAATATCAGGCATAGGCTCTGTTCGTTCAGGGTTGGGTACAATGGTTTTCATTTCAGTTATCTGATAAAGATCGGATTTGACTGCCAAAAGATCGTTGGTGGTCTTGACCGGAGCAAACCTGTCCCTGGGCACCCTGACAGCCCCTGCATGGTCGAATGCGGATATGGCGGAACCCATGGCGGTTTCGAGCTGGTATACCCTGGGTGAGCCGGGATCTCTGGGGTCAAGGGTTTTGGTGTTGATGATCAGGTCCAGGGGAACCATCCTGTGCCTGACGAATACTTTTTCCAGGGCTTCCAGGTTGAGCCAGATGGAGTTGGTGTTGAAAAATGAATATTTCTGAATATCCATGAATTCATTCAGCTCGCTGTCAGGACACTGGGCGATTTCCCTCAGGGCCAGCCGGTTATTCTTAAGCAGCCTGCACAGATGGCCCCCTTTGCGGTCAGTCACTGTCCTGGGAGTGACCTCCATGAGAAAGGTAAACTCCTGGGATTTGAGATATCCCAGGATGCTTTCGTCCATGGTCGCCCCCAGGTTGTCGGAGTTGGAAATGAAGGCGTACCTGTATCCCTTTTGCAGCAGATTGGTCAGAATGCCTGAAGTCACCAGGGCGGTATAAATATCTCCGTGCCCTGGTGGGTTCCATTCCAGCTCCGGGTTTTCCGGCCATTTGGCAGGGGTGAGATCATCAGCCAGGATCTTGGGATATTTGTGCTGCAGAAAGGCCTGGGGCAGATGATAGGGATTGTTTATGTCCTGGACCTGGAGCATGGTGTCCATGTGCGTGCGGAAACTGTTCATGAACAACAGCGGAATGGGGGTCTGGTACTTTTCCCTGAGTACCGTGATCTGATCCACGATAAGATCCAGGAAGGTCTTGTTGTCCCGTACAGTGATCAGGGATTTGGCCTTTTCCAGGCCCATGGTTGTACCCAGACCGCCGTTGAGCTTGATTACTGCCAGTTCGGAAATGGCTTCTGCTGCATGGTCCCTGTATTTTTTTATGCTTTCCAGGCTATCCAGCTCATCCTTCTCTACAGGCAGGATTTCCCGCCTGGTGAGCTTGCCCTGGCTGCCGTAGAACAGCTGTGAAAAGTAGCACTTAAAAAGATTGATGACTATGGGAGGCAGGGACTGCTCCTCCATTTTCAGGTCATAGGCCTTGAAAATGTGCATAAGATCCGGGTCGGTATTGGAAATACATTCCAGGGTGCTGCGTTCCATTTTTTCCTCCGCTGTCCGGTTAGTAATTCGGGCTCATTATTCCGGGTTGAGCATGGAAGAAGGCTGACCGGTGCTGGCCAGGACCGAGCACCAGTAGTTGGAATTCACATTCAGGGTTTTTCTTTTCTGGGTGACCAGGGAAAGGGGCAGATAGACATACCTGTCCTGGAGCATGCTCACCACCATGCTGGTTTTTCCAGCCATGCCCGCGTGAACCGCATGCTGTCCCAGGAATCCGCAGTATACCCGGTCATTGGAATTGGCGGGAACGGAGCGGATAATATAGCTGGGATCAATGAATTTGAGGGTTATTTCCATGCCTTTTTTCTGGAAATATTTTTGAATCTCCTCCCGGAGCACACTGCAGATATCCCCCAGGATAATATTTCCCGAAGCGTCGGTCCCTTTTCGTTCGAAGATTTCCTGTCCAGCTCCTTCAGCCACCACAACGACTGCGTGGCCGCGTTTTTGCAGCCTTTTTTCCAGGTGCGCCAGAAAGCCGTTGTTTCCATGCAGATGAAACTTGTCCTCGGGTATAAGGACATAGTTGACTTCCTTGAGAGCCATGGTGGCCTGGGCCGCAATGGAGCCCGATTCCCTGCCCATGAGCTTGACCATGCCGATGCCGTTGGGGGCCCCCAGGGCCTCGGTGTGGGCGCAGCGGATAGCTTCAGTGGCTTTTTCCACAGCAGTATCAAAGCCAAAGGTCTTGGAAACAAAATGCACATCATTGTCAATGGTCTTGGGAATACCGATGATGGACATTTTGTTGCCCCTTTTGCTGACCTCGCGCTCAATGGCCTGGGCAGCCTTCATGGTTCCGTCTCCGCCGATCATGAACAGAATGCTGATGTTCAATCTTTCCATGGCATCCACAATATCTTCAGGCGGCTGAAACCCTCTGGAAGAAGCAAGGATTGTGCCTCCAAATTCATGGATATGGCTTACCGAGTGGGGGGTGAGTTCATCCACTGGATGTCCATACCTGGGGATAAAGCCCTGCAGACCGAAACGGATCCCCAGCACCGAGGGCACCCGGTAATTGTGGAAAGCTTCCATGACTATGGCCCTGATCACGTCGTTGATGCCGGGACATAGTCCCCCGCAGGTCACAATGGCGCATTTGGTCTTGGAAGGATCAAAGAAAAGATTTGAACGCGGTCCGGCAACCTCTATCTCCAGGGGGATGGGCCCGTTGGGCGGTTCGCCGATCATTTCCGGATCCAGGTGCATGGGCACTTTTCCGCGATCCTCGATGTATCTCCACAAAGGCAGAGGAGAAGTTACTTTGGCCGGTCCTATGGTTTCAATGCTGGTGTTGTATTTTTGGGTCATTGCTCCTAAGTCCTGGGTGGGTTATTGCAAAATGATTTTATATTGTTTAAATTAAAATTCTATGTAACCCCTGAATCGCTCTCAGGATTCTGCAGGGTTCCCGCTAACCAGTTTCCATCCGGAAATTCTTTATTTCCGGATGCTGAAACTACCGGTTTTCTTTCCGGAAACGAGGAGTTTTTTCTTTTGGCAAGGAAATCAAACAATTATGAGGAGGCGTATCTTAATA
>PUMA01000043.1 GCA_003551155.1 Desulfonatronospira sp. | reverse complement strand
ATTCAGCTGTAACAATATTCAGATCAGCCAGGCGCACGGTTTTCATGAAATAGCCGATGGCTCCGGCCATGGCATAGGGGTACAGGCCCTCGCCGCAAAAATGCACGTTGGCGTATCCTTCAGGCTGCATTCCCCAGAACCCGCAGGATAGATCAGTAATACCCATGTAATTCTTGACTGAGCTGGTAATCCCGGTGCCTGAGCCGTGATGGTTCAGGACAGCAAAATTGATCAGTTTTACAGGCCGTTCAGACTGATACCGGCCGGAACTATGTCCATCCCGCTGATAAGCGCCTTGCATCAAGTCGATGGTGATACCGCTGTACCTGGAAGTAAAGACCGGGTAGGACATTTTCACCTTCCACTGCTTGAGTCCCCACAACCCGCTGAAATGGTAATCCATGTCAGTCCAGATATAGCCATCGCCCTGAGCAGGTGAGCTTACAATCCCACCGTTCTGGCCGTTGCCCCACCATTCCCGCTTGGGGCCCCCGTCCCGCCAGTGATATTTGGTTACATTATCATGCCCTTTTTTTTGAAACAGTTCTATCAGGGTGTTTAAATTATGTTTTTTGCCGTCGATGTCGCCGTTTATCTCGGAAAACTCCACCCAGCCCCGGACATTGTCCGGCTCGGCCAGCGTCTCATCCATGAAATGATTGTTTTCAGCGACGATGATTTCTCCCTCGAATCCAGGCCGCTGCAACACCTGGTCCATGAATTCCTTCATGGCCGCCAGGTTGGTGCGGCCCTGGTTCCACCATTGTGCGTTTGGCTTCAAAATAACGATATCCTTCGTTCCAATAAACTTATCTATACCACCCATCATTTCTAAAACCCGGGCCATATTTTCCCGGGCAGAGCCGTTTCTGGCCAGGTAAACATCAGACACATGGCCTTTTGGCAGGGTCCCGGCTCTGGGCGGTTGATCGAACCTAGCCAGGAATTTCGCTGTGGAGCCGCGAAACTTCCACAAAGCGGCCATGGTCATGGCCGCCAATGAGGAAAAAAAGAAAATCCGCCGTGTAATTGGTTTCCTGAGCATTTTTGTTGACTTCCTTTAACTGCTTTAACCGTCATTGTCTGCCGCCATGAAATGCCAGTTTTCCGGTTTAAAAATTTGTTGATTTACTTCTCCTTTCTGTTCGGAAAAGGCAACAATGTTTCGATTACCGGATCTCACTTTGAAATGAAAACTGCTCAAACAGTCAAGCAGGTATTTTGGGCTCATAAATTCCACAGATGCACTGTCACATTCCTCCCTGCTGATAAACCTCAGAAAAGCAGGAAGGACGGTTTCTGCGAACAAGTTTGAAGTTTCCCCGAGCATGTCAGAGACTTGAACAACGCCATCTTGTTGGTAATAAACGACATACCCCGCTAAAGAATTGTTACTTATCCGTTGAAGCGAGAAGATCTGGTATTTGCGTAAAGGGCAGTTGACAAAACGCCAAGACAGAAATTCATGGTTGCGAGCTCCGATAAGTCTATAATTATTTCTGGCTTTCTCCCACAATTCATCAAAGCTCTCATCTGTATGATCTAAAAGAACAGAGCGATACTCGCTGTATGTCCTGATGCGGTTTTCACGGGCCAATATTCCAATAGCCTGATCAGCTATTTTGCCCGCGACCCATGGCAAAAGAGGAATCCGAATTACTCTGGCCAGATATGGTCCAGAATTAAAAACACGTGCCATTCTATCAGAATTACCAACTACCTGAAAGCCTGCCCGCTTTGCAACGGGTTCGGAACGCTCGTTGGGGTAGCCGTATAGAAAAGCGTATTTTCCATTGCGGCACGATTCAGCGGCCGCCTTCTGCAATTGCAGGGCGGGACCCAGGGTCCGGTGCCTTTCATCAACACCTAGGTCTCCGATTGTACCTGCAAGAAATGGTTTGCCACTACAATAAACCAATCTTGGAAAAACAGCCTGTGCACCGACTATATTCCTACTCCCAGTCTCCTTAAGCAGCCAGCAGTCAGCAGGGCCATAGATATTTTCCCGGTAAAGCCATTGAAATTTCTGAACTGGCCAGGTAGGAAAATTCCGTTTCCAGAAATCAACAATGAACTCTCCGTCATTGTCCAGATCCGCCTTTTGAATTTGGTAGGCCATAACACCTTTGCCTTATCATATAGCACGGTGGATGTTTTGGAAGATCCGATGAAACCTTTTTCTTGGAAATAAATCATCATCGTGAATCTGTGTGTTCAGCAGTCAAACTCTTTTCTCTTTTTCTTTTATCACAGAAACGATCAGCTTATCCCTCAGCTGAAAGCTTGGTATTGGTGTCAATCATCCCAAAAGAGGCTAAAGTAAAATTAAAACCATTATTGAAAAATAACTTTCAATCCAGTGGGAGGTTTCAGAAATTCAAGAGCTTCACCCGGGACAGCATAGTTCAGAGTCCTTGGAGGGTTGAAATCTTCCCGTAACAGGGTTGAACTGGTTCCATTATTATCGTGAAGCCGGTAATTATAACGATATTCACCATTTAATACTGTACCGAAATAGACAGACACAATGCCCCGCCCAGAGGGATGGAGATTGATTGATTCCGCAGAAGCTCCCCCGGAATATATGTTGTCCACAAATCTTGCGGTTTGGTCAAAATATCCCCCAAGCTTGCCGCCAATTGTGTAATAGTTTGGATTGTTGCCGGTTCTGATAAAATGATTTCCCATAAACAGGGGAAAACCCAATGTCCCAGAATAACTGTCTTCCAAGACAACGTGGCAGTCATGGGTTTTTATTGTATTCGCAACAATAAAAAGTTTATCTGACTCTTGATGGGCAGGTGAAACACCATAAGCAACGCCATCACCAGCAAATTCTATATAATTATTATAAAGTAAAGCTGTTTGTTCTGGATTAATTCCAATAAAAAGACCTTTTCCTCTTGATTGATGCGTTACAGGTTCGCCCGTATGCGCCCAATGACCTGAATATTCGGCAGCAGTGTTTATATATATCTCATTATTGTAAACATGAAGATTGTTTGCCCCCCAAGTTGTTCTAAATCCAGAAGCAAACATAGAGTCTCCATATTCTGTTCCTATCCTGGTTACCTGAAGGTCAATATAATTATTATAAACCTCTCCATTATGAGCGCCAGATCCAATATAAATACCTATTGGATGAACACCTCTTCCAATAATAGTATTGTTATAAACACTTACGTTGTTTTCACCACCAGTAACACCGCTTGAGTTTGTATCTATTGAATTAACACTTATATGATTTCCATAAACCTGCGTTCCTTGAGCTGTATTTATGCCCGATTGCCTAGCATTAATAACTGTGTTATTTCTAATTACAGCATCATTTGACCAAGGACCGCTGCTGATTGCAGGAAATCCATGCTGTCTGTTTTTTAATGTTCCGAATCCAAAAGTATCTTCAGCAGTATTTTGTTCAATCAATACTCCGGTATCTCCAGCACAAGCAATCCCAGCCACATCTCTACCGTTATATTTAACATATAAATTTACTATGTGCATATAGTTAGCAGGACGATACCCGTTAAGATCAGAATTATAGTTTCCAACGGGGTTGTTACCAAGGCCATATGAAGTTCCTTCAGACATGGCTGCGCCTTGAATGATCGAACCGTTGACAACGGCAATGTGCTGGCGGTTCCATGCGCCAACATTCACCCCTTCTCCCGGAGATGTCTCATTGTAGGTGATAGTGTGTCCATTCAGGTTGATGACGACATAACTGGCTGAAACTGTAATTGCTGTACTGTCAGCTGTAATATCGCCTTGAAGAATGTATTCTGTCCTCGCTTGATCGGCGATATATGGGGATGAGTAATGTCCCCCCGGGATATGTACAGTATTGATAACATGCTCCCGCGCTGGCACTGCTGCCAATTCACAGTTCGGCCAATTAGCCGTTGCAGGATTACATGTTGCACCATCTCCCCCGACAGCAAACGCCAATGAGCTGTTCAGCAATAAAGCACATAGGAGAAACAGTAATTTTTTTTTCATAAGAGCCTCCAGAAATTTTGATGATGAAGCAATCATATTTTTAAAGTGTTTTTTCAAGGTTTTTTTCAAGAGTGAATGCGGCTTTTCTTGGATTAAATTGAGCAAAAATAATGCTGAATAAAGCAAGAACTTTTAGCAATAGTTTTCCCTTCTTCTTGGTGACGTATTTTGCAAACATTTCATTGATGATTCCGTTGACGTTGGCCTATTTCAGCTTAAGATTTTTT
>PUMA01000093.1 GCA_003551155.1 Desulfonatronospira sp. | reverse complement strand
CCCGGCCCGTTCCCGGCTGGCACCTCACCATCACCTGGCACATATCAAACTGAAGGAGATTTGATAATGCGCGATCCCAAAGGGATATATTATTACCCTGACCCTAGAAACAAACGGGAAAGAATGTATGTCCGGGAAAACGACGGCAGTATTGAATTCAGGCTGTGGAACCAGGACCATCCCGAGGTCTGGGAGAAACATGGCTGGCTGGACATGGATATCATCAGGCGGGCAGCTGCCCTGTATGACAAAAAGAAACAGGATCCTCTCAAACTTTACGACCTGGAGATAGCCAGGTCCCTGCTCAAACAAAGTCGCAGGCAGTAATTGCCGGGGGATCAGAAAAAAAACATTCCTTCCCCGGGCAGCAGACAGTCATCCGGTCTGCTTCTGGCAATGAGGACAATAAGAGGATGTCCTTCCCGCAACCCTGGCTGTAAGAATACATGTCCTGCATACGGGGCAGGGCTGTCCCTTTTTACCGTATACCTGAAAATTTTCCTGAAAAAGCCCGGCCACTCCCAGGGCGTTGCGGTAATTGCGAAACGAGCTCCCCCCGGCGTGAATGGCTGCTTTTAAAACCTCCTGCAGGCTGTCCAGAAGACGGCCAAGTTGTTTGGCCGAGAGCGCACTTGCCGGGGTGCAGGGATGAATACTGGCCTTGTGCAGTGCTTCATCGGCATAAATATTTCCGATGCCTGCAATTGTTTTCTGATCAAGGAGAAGAGACTTGATCCTGGCTTTTTTATTGCTGAATATCTCAGAAAACCTTGCAAGAGATACTTCCAGGGGCTCAGGACCCAGAGATGCGTAGAAACTCCAGGCAGCAAGCTCATCCGGGGTCATGGCCGCCACATATCCGAACTTGCGCTGGTCCTCGAAAAAAATGAATTTTTCCCTTTCCAGAGCCAGAATCATTCGGGTGTGTCTGCCAGGGCTGTAAGAACTTTCAGGGACCCAGACCTTGCCGGTCATTTTAAGATGAAAGACCAGGTGCATGGGACCTTCAAGGTCCATGATGAGCAGCTTGGCCCTGCGCCGCACCGCCTGAACTGTCCGGCTGGAAAGCCTCTGCCTGAAAAGCATGCTGTTGCCTCTGACTGCGGATTCCTGCAGCAGATCAACTTCCAGGATACGTTTTCCTGCAACCAGGGGCGACAGACCCGAGGCAATGGTTTCCACTTCTGGAAGCTCAGGCAAAACTAATCCTCACCGGACTAGATCAACTTCAAAGGTTTTAACCTCTCCGTGGCGGAGAACCTCAAACAGAATGGGGACTTCACTCTCAAGGGCTTCTTTTGCCGCCCGGTGCAGATCAGACATGGCGGATACCTTTGCAGCCCCGGCCCTGAGGATCTCATCTCCCCCCTTCAGCCCGGCCTCATCAGCCGCGCTTCCCGGAACCACACCCCTGAGAAAAACCCGGCCGTTCTCCTCCGAGGCCACCAGGCCCAGACGCATACGCCCCTGATGCGCTGGAGGGCAAAAGAAGTAAAAAGGGTTTTCCCTGGAAATATCCTCTGGATCCCTTACCGGAACAACCCTGGTTATGCTTGCGTCCGGGTCTATTTCCAGCAGACGGTGCTCTATGCCCCATCCTCTGCGCACATGCTCATTCCCGGCCAGGATCAACACCGTGCGCGAGGTTCTCTGCCTCCAGTAACTGGCCATGCCTGCCATCTGGGAGTCCCATACCGACTGGGCCTGGATGAAGTGTTCCAGCTCGGCCCTGTCCTCGGGAATGAACTCCAGGTGGATTTCATACTGTCTCTCCAGGTGATCAAGCTGATCCCGAGGAGGAGGGATGATTTCCCGGGGAAGGTAGAGCATTTCCTCCTGGTCCAGGCCTTCCAGGCCATAGTGGCTGATCTTGCGCACAATCTCCGAGGGGACATTCAGGGCTTTGACCGGAACACTGTGTTCAAGGGCCCGGGCAAATACCGGCCGGTAAAGATCAAAATCATACCCCCAGTTCTGATCCCAATGGAGTCTTTCAGGCAGTTCCTCAAGAGTCATGCCGCCCTGATTGAACTCTTCCAGGACCTTGTGCTTGCGGACATTGACCATCTCCAGTCCCAGCACAAGATCCACATCCTCCCGGCCCAGCAAGTCTATAATACTGGCCTGAACCTCGTGGTCGCAAAGGTTGTCATGGGATTCTCCCACCAGAATATAATCGTGATCTTTGATCTGTTGGGCCAGCTCATGCGGACTCAATTGACGGCCATCCCCGGAAAAGAAATCACCCGGCCGGGGTTCGATGTCCTCAACCCAGACCGGATGTTTGGGAGCGCATCCGGCCAGAATAATAAAGATGGATGCCAGAAAAAAGAAATTGTAACCATTCAGCATGTAATCCCGGAACTGTTCTTTGTTATTCCCACGTTCTCTTGTCCTCAATGGGTCTCACCTGAGGAGGGAGTGTGCCCGGGGTCAACACCCTGAGCTCGGGCCTGATCTTGATCTTCTCCCTGAAAGTATGCAGAAGTTCACCATCGCGCTTAAAGTTACTGGCCTCCACATAAAGGGTCATTTCATCAATACCACCGGGATTGGTCACCTCTATCTGCCACCTCTTGACCTCTTCAAACCCGGACATGACCTGTTCCACCTGATGGGGATAGACAAACATGCCCTTGATCCTGGCAGTAGTATCCACCCGGCCTACAATATTTCCCAGGCGTGGAGAGGTCCGGCCGCACGGACAGGAACCGTAATCTATATAGGACAGATCCCCGGTGGCCAGTCGGATCAGGGGGTAGGTCCTGTTGAATGAAGTGACCACTATTTCTCCAACCTCGCCTTCCTTCAGGGGTATGCCCGTATCAGGGTGGCATATTTCCACATATGCCCTGTTGGCTACATGCAGGCCATTCTTGTGAAAGCATTCATATCCGATGCTGCCCACATCCGCGGTTCCGTATCCCTGGCGCATGATCAGATCGAACTTTTTCTCCAGGGTGGAACGCATTTTTTCAGAAAACTTTTCTCCGGTGACAAAGCCTACTTCCAGAAAAAGATCCTTGCGCAGGTTCAGGCCCTTCTCCTCCCCCTTCTGAGCCAGATGCATCAGGTAGCTGGGTGTGCCCACAAACCCTGTAACCCTGAGCTTCTGCATCACTTCCAGCTGGGTGTTGGTGTTGCCGGGACCGGCAGGCACAACCGAACAGCCGATATGGCGCAGTGGCTCTTCAAACATGAGACCGGCAGGAGCAAGATGATAATTGAATGTGACCTGGACAATGTCCCCTGTCCTGAACCCTGCGGCATAAAAGCCCTCGGTCCATCCCCAGTAGTCATCGCTTCTGTCCTCGGGGTCAAATATGGGACCGGGTGAGAGAAAGATTCTTCTCAGTTCCCCGAGATCCTTGGTCAACAGCCCTCCCAGGCGGGGTCCCATGGACTGGAGAAAAATCAGCTCTTTTTTCTTTAATATGGGTATATGTTTGAGATCCGAAAGGGTTTTAAACCTGTCCACATAAAACTGAGCCCGGTCAAATCTCTTTTTTACATCCTCGGAGTACCTGTAGGCATAGCTCAAAAGATCCTTGAGCTAAATCTGATAATACTTGTGCCTCTCGCTTTGGTCCAGGACCTCCTTTCTGGTAAGAATGCCTTCGGTCCGATCCTTGCGGGTCATTATGCGTTTTCCTCCTTGTTAAGGAAGCTTCCATCATTACATAAAAAATTTAATATATATACAATAACATAGAAAATCAAGTAAAAAGTAATAATATACAGTATGAATCGCTGGTTGACTTTTGCACCGGGACACGGGTAAACATTCTTGCCGAACAGTGTTTGTGCTTATCCTGGATCATGCAGATCCGCCCTGCTTTGCCAGACAGTGACAATGATTCTGGTGAATTGTTTCTTTTTTACAGCAGAAGGGAAAATACACCTTTTGTTTAAAAAAGCTGAAAGCACTGTTGTTGTGTCCGCACCCGGCGAGAACATGGAAACAGGAATCCTGGAAACATGGAAAACCTGCTGCATTTAACCTCTGGTTTTGGGCATGGAAATCACAGACATCTTCCCCTTCATGGCTCTGATCCTCGGCCTGTGCCTTGGAAGCTTCTACAACGTCTGCATACACCGCTACATCACTGATCAATCCATTGCATGGCCTGCCTCGCATTGTCCTGGATGCGGGCATGTGCTTTCCTGGTGGGAAAACATTCCCCTTGTAAGCTATATTCTGCTGTGGGGCCGTTGCAGGTCGTGTTCGGGGCTGATAAGCCCGGGAT
>PUMA01000072.1 GCA_003551155.1 Desulfonatronospira sp. | reverse complement strand
GCCCGCGTTAGAATCAACGTGTTACGTCGAGTAACCTTATTGAGAATAAATCATGCTGCAGAAAACAATAATGGACATATATGCCGGGCACAAGGAAATGCTTGCCCTGCTCAGGGAGCTGGTGCTTATTCAAAGCGGCAGCTATAATAAGAAAGGTCTGGACCGCATGGCCCGGACCATGGCCGGAGTTCTTGAAGAAACCGGCCTGGAAACCCGGGTGATTTCTTTTGAGCACTGCGGGGACATGGTCCTGGCCAGGACTTCCAGGGCCGGCCACGAACCCGGCCTGCTTCTGGTGGGACATATGGACACGGTTTTCCCGGCGGACACAAGCTTCGATTTTTACCGGGAGGACGGAGACAGGGTGTTGGGGCCGGGGGTGCTGGACATGAAAGGGGGGCTGGTGGTGGGCGTCTTTGCCCTTAAAGCCCTGGCCCGCGCAGGCATCCTGGATGATTTGCCGGTTACTGTATTCTGCAATTCTGAAGAGGAGATCGGGTCTTTATACTCCAGGAAAATAATCGAATCCTTGTGCAGGGAGAACAGGCTGGCCTTTGTTCTTGAGGGCGGAGGCCTGAACTCGGAAGTAGTTGTGGGGCGGAAAGGCAAGATCGGTCTGGAGCTTGATGTGCAAGGCCGGGGCGGGCATGCCGGCAATCTGTCAGCAGAAGGCAAATCCAGTGCAATACTGGAAGCCGCGCACAAGATAATTCAGCTGGAAGCCCTTAATCATCCCCCGGATATTCTGGTCAACGTGGGTCTTGTCCGGGGCGGAATGGGCGCCAACTGCATACCTGAAACCGCCCTGCTGGAAGTGGATATCCGCTATAAGGATCCGGCTGACGAAACAAGGATCACGGACAGGGTCAGGGACATATGCGGTTACATGACCGTTCCCGGGACCAATGCAGGCTTCAGGCAGGTTTCCGGACGCCCGCCCATGCCGGCTTCTCTGGAAACAGAAAGACTCTATTCCCTGGTAGAAGAGGCCGCTCAAGAACTTGAACTGCCTCTGGCCCGGGAAACAAGAGGAGGGGTGTCAGACGCCAATTTTATTGCCGCTGCAGGTCTGCCCGTGCTGGACGGACTGGGTCCGTTGGGGGACTGCGATCACAGTGAACAGGAATACATTCTCAAGGAAAGTCTGCCCCAGAGATGCGCCCTGCTGGCCCTGTCCATGCTCAAGGCCTTTCCTGGACTTAAATCTCAAAGCGTTTAATCAGCTTTTTACAAGTTACAGGCCCTGGCCCGGGCCTGGGATTCCTGTAAAGTCTTGCCGCCGGCCTTGAAGATTTCGGCAAGATCCTGCCAGAATTCGCTTACATCCGGTCTCAGGACCACGCTCTGCCTGGCCAGGGACTCAGCTATTTCAGGATCATCTCCGCTTTTCAGGCAGATTCTGGCCATGAGATTCAGGGAAAATGCGTCCCTGGGATTCTGCAGGAGGGCCTGATGCAGATATTCCCGGCTCTCCTGCATCTGGCCTTTTTTCCAGGCCAGCCTGGCCAGATGCCTGGGAGCGAGACGGCCTCCCCGGGGGGTTTTTCCAGCCTGAAGATAGTATTCACCAGCCTTATCGAACTGTTCTTGATTTTCAGCCAGCTGTCCCAGACGGAACAGGCTGAATGCATGGTCCGGGTCGATTTCCAGGCAGCGGGCAAACATTTTTCCGGCTTCCTGGTCATCCCCCTGCTTGATGCATACACAGCCCAGGTTATACCTGGCCAGGAGATTTTCAGGTTCAGCAGCGGTGATTTCCTGAAAATGCTGTCTGGCCAGTTCCAGTCTGCCCAGCCGTGCATAACAGATGGCCAGGGAGTTGCGGGCCAGGGTGTTGCTTTCATCTGCGGCCAGGGCCTGCTTGTATTCTTCCAGGGCAGCAAATGTATCCCCCTGGGTAAAAAGAGTGTCAGCGCTCACGGTGAGGGTAAGACTGTCAAAACAGGCCAGTCTGGGATGCTGCATGAGCCTGGCGTGCTCCAGAGCCTTGCGGCAGTTTTCAAGGCAGTCTGTTCTGGAATAGATCAGACAGGGAAATGAGGCCATACCCAGGCTGGCTGATACCTGCATCCCGGTCCTTATCTCTTCCAGCAGACCCAGGCACTGATCCTTGAGTTCGCTGCAGTCCTGGCCGGAAAAGTAGAATATCAGGCAGTTGGAACTGTACCGACCGCTCAACGGCTTTGAGGTTAACCACTTGTCCACGATCCTGGTAATCTCCAGGATCAGGTTTTCACCGTTGATTCCCTCGCCTTTTTTATGTCTGTCCATGTCTTCCAGCCCGAGCATGGCCATGCAGAAAGAATCGTCCCGGGTGCGGGCTCCGGTCCAGAGAGACAGAAAGTCCCGGTATGAATAAAGCCCTGTCAGAAGATCTTTGGGCTGTACTTTCTTTTTAGCCAGCCCCTGTTTTTCCAGGAAGCTTTCCTTTTCAGTAAGCAGGCTCAGTTTGTCTCCTGATTCTATTTTCCAGGCCGGATCGTTGAGATAAAGCACTTCAGCTATGGACATGTTTTCCTGGACTTCCTGAATGGTTATCTCACCTTTGTGAATGGGCGGATAAAAGCCCAGGTCAGGCCGGCTGGGTGTTTTGGGCACCCGGGAGTGACCGTTGAACTTGCTGGACCAGACCATGAATTTCTGTCCTTCAGCAGCATCCATGCTTTTGCCCAGGTTAATGATCAACCGGCTCAGGGGAAGGACCTCCAGAACTCTTCCGCCCTGGGCCAGAATCTGTCCAAAGGCATAGGACTTTCCAGAGCCGTTTTCCTTGGCGATGTTCAGGGCTTCCCTGGCTTTCTGACAGATGATATGAACAAGCTCAGGGACCGGTTTTTTGAACTGAGGCCCCTTTATGTCCTGGGGGAACAAGGACCATCCTATGCCTGCGGTCAGGGATATTTTTTCTCCTGAAACCGGATATTCAAAGACCATTGTACATATCCGGGCAAGCAGCCTTTCAGCCAGTTCCCGGCATTTTGCAGGAGCTGCCTGGGGCCAGAAAACAGCCAGGGTATCTTTTTCCAGTCTGGCCGCAACTGCCTGCTCCGGCAGTTCCTCCCTTATGCTGCCGGCCATCTGAGTCAGAAGTTTGTTGCCGAAGGTATAGCCGAAAATGTCGTTTATTCTTTTGAAGCGATCCAGGTTTATGAGCATGATGCAGAATGATGAGCTGTACTGGCTCAGGCCGTTGTCCATGGAAGCGCCTGGGCCCAGGGTCAGGCTGGCCAGGATGTCCTCCACGGCATTGTGCACCATAAGCATGAACCTTTCCTGGTTATACAGGCCGGTAAGGGAGTCGGTTATGGATTGTTTGTGCAGGAGAACCTTGTCCAGGCAGAGAGAAATGATGCCCGGCAAAGCTTTGGACAGGCTCTGCATCTGCTCTGGATCAGTTCCTCTGGCCATGAAGACTCCCAGGAAGCGGTCCTGATAAACCAGAGGCAAAAGAGCGCGGTCTTTTTCCAGCAGAGGGACCATGGTCTTGTCCCGGAGCATGCCTGACGGGATCTCCCTGGGGAAATACAGGCTGTGGGCGGTGAAGGTCATGACGGAGGCCAGGGAGCCCTTGAGAACATACTCAAAAAGTATCAGATCGCTTTTATCCATGATGGGCTTCATGTGGCCTTCCTGGTAAGATTTGAAAAATTCATGGATTTCAGGTTAAAAAAACGCCGGCCAGCCAAAGGGTTAATAGCTGAAGGTGCCCGGCCTTGTCCAGTACCTGCAGGTTCATGCGGCACAGCCGGACAGGGGTTGATAAAAAGCTTCATTACGGTTAACCAGCAGATAAGGAGTTCTTCTGTTCCTGGTCCATGTTTTTTTAATTGCAGGCAGTGGAGGAACAATGGATATTTTTGAAGCGATTTTCAACAGGCGCAGTATCCGCAGGTTCACATCCCGGGAGGTGAGCAGGGAAGATGTGCAGCATATCCTTGAGTCCGGAAGGTGGGCTCCCAGCGGACTGAACAATCAGCCCTGGCGCTTCCTGGTGCTGCAGGACGGGGATCAGAGACAGAAGTCCCTTATGTCGTGTACCAGGTACAGCCATATTGTTCAGGAGGCCAGGGTTTTGATAGCTGTTTTCCTGGACAGGCATTCCAAGTATCACCATGAAAAGGACTGTCAGTCAGCAGGTGCCTGCATTCAGAACATGCTGCTTGCAGCGCACGGCCTGGGTCTGGGAGCTGTCTGGCTCGGCGAGATAATCAATCAGGAGCCCCAGGTGCATCAGGTTCTGGGGACCAGTGGTGAAGACCTGGAGCTGATG
>PUMA01000060.1 GCA_003551155.1 Desulfonatronospira sp. | reverse complement strand
CGGTTTCGATTTCGGCCGCGCCATGAGCTGCCATGAGCTGCAGACGGAAGCGTGCGCGCCCCTTTGGGACGGCAGGAAACTCGACAAGGTTTGCGAGAAGACCGAGGGCCGGGAGCTCGCGGGCGGTGAGCCGCGCTAGGGCCTCGTCTCCGGTCTTGATCGCAACGATGGCTGAGGGGTCACCATGGAACTCGAGCCCATATCGCTGAAGCGCTTCGCGAAGGGCCAGAATGTTGTTCATGAGCTGCGTTCGAAGCGTCTTGCCTTCATCAGACTGGATGATATCCAAGGACTTTGAGATCGCAGCGACCTGCGGCGGGGATAGCGCGTTTGAGAAGGTGCAGGTGGGGCTGTAGAAGCGTAGGTATTCCTTCACTGCACGGCTTCGGGTGGCGACAAAACCGCCATTCGACCCAAAGGTCTTGGAAAAGCTTCCCATCACCAGATCGACCTGCCCGGTCATGGCTTGCGCGCCGATATGGCCGGTCCCGTTCGGCCCGAGATTGCCAAAATCATGTGCCACGTCGACCATGAGCGTGGCGCCGTATTCATGGGCCAAGGTCTGCATCGCGGCGATGTCGGGCGTATCGCTGTCCATCGAGAAAAGGCTTTCGGTTACCAGCATGATGCCGGCCGATGGATCTTTCGCCCGGATCGCATCGAGCTTTGCTCGGCAGTCGTCAACGTTCAGGTGGCGAAACGGCACGACGTTCTTCGTCGCGGCCGCGGCGCCGGTCTGCAGACACGCATGGGCGAGCGCATCAATGAGGATGTAATCGCGAGGGCTGACGATGCCCTTGATCACGCCGAAACCGGCTGCCCAGCCGGTTGGGAAAAGGATCGCCTCTGAGCAGCCAAGCGTATCGGCCAGCCGGCGCTCGAGCAGGACGGATGTCGATGTATTGCCGACGAGAGCCGCTGAGCCGGCGGAGTGAACGCCCATTGCGTCGATTGCGTCTTTCGCGGCTTGCATCACGTCCGGGTGCGACGAAAGGCTCAGGTAATCCTGCGACGCGAAGTTTACCCCCTGGCTGAGCTCCCCACGATCGTCGCGCACGGCACAACTCGCTCCTGGTCCCATCTCGGTCGAGCGGGAGAAAGGCCACGTACCACTCTCGCGTCGCGCATCCTGCCAAGCGAAAAACCCTTCGCAGCGTTGGAGCAGGTCGGGCCCTTGTGGGGCGCGAAAGTCGCGCATGCTGCCCGTTAGTGCGATTTCCGGAACTGCGTCGACATAGTTCTTGGCAGTCATCTCAATCTATCTATTGCTTGCACATCACGGGGACGGACTTCGACAACAGTCGTTTCTGGCAGATATTGGCCGGAAACATTGGCCCGTGCGCGCTGCGGGAGTTGGCTGGAGCAATGATCTCAGAGCCTCGGCAGGTCGTGCGAGGCTCTGTGGTTGGTGTCAGCTTACCAGTCTGTCATGAGACTTTCGTCATCATCTTCGTCAAGATGTTCGGGGATCCCGGCCCCGCCACTGCCACCCTGGCCCCCGCCACCAGCGCGGATGGTGCCAATGTTACTGCCGTCATCGGGGGGGGTATACGTTCCACCACCGCCGCCGCCTTGGCCCCTGCCACCAACACTCAGGTCGCCATCTTCATCGCGGTCAAGACCACCGCCGCCTCCAGCACCCTCGCCTCCAACGTCGAGTGCGGGTGGGACCCCGCGGTCCTGCGCTTGAGCAAGAGCCGGTCCAGCAACCAAGAGGCCAATAGCGGATACAGCAGAGACAAGTAGCTTCATCGTTCAGTCACCTCGTGTTCTCGTCGGCCTGCGTTCAACCTAAGGTCGAACGGTGTGAGGGCTCGATGATAATGTCAAGCCCCGGTTGAAAGAGAGTTCTGGGGCCGCCGGGAGCGCCCGCCCACTGCGCCTATCTCGTAGTCCGAATATCCTGCCGAAAAGTTAACGAACGTGGTCGCGCTGCAGTCGCGGCCTTGAGCGGCGAGGCGACTTGTGAGGCTCCCCTTTGTAATCCAACCGCGACTGAACCAGAACATGGCATGCTGCCTGGTTCCCGCCACGGTTGAGAACCTTGCACACCGTCGTTGCAACGGTGCGGCTTGTCATACTCATGCTTCTACGGGGCGTTGCAATGAAGTGGCGTGCGCTGACGGGTGCGCCCGGTTTACGCATGGTCATCGACGGCATCGCACCGGACGAGGGTGCTACCGCAATTGGCGCCGCAAGCCGGCCCACGTGACCGAGTCGCCTCACTCCGGGGGGCTGCATGACCCCAAGCTCATCTAAAGGTTGATTGCAGCGCGCAGCGTAGTAGGCGTTAACAGCGCAGCAAGGTCCAGGCGGATACCCTCAGAACATGGATGGCATCACCCAGCATAGTGCCAGTCAGGTGTATTCGAGGCTCATCGCCTATTTTCTGCCGGCAGCTCTGGAATCTGATCGCGACGCGTCGAACCAGGCGCGAATGTTTCTTGTAAGCCATATTTTCGGGCCGTTTCTTGGTTCAACGGTTCCGCTTGCGCTCTACATTGTTGATCCGGAGCCAGGTTTTGACATCCTGGTGTTGGCGCTCAGTATTTGGGGGTTCTGGATTTTCCCTTTTCTGTTGCGAGCTGGATTCGCTTATTCAAAGCTCGTGGTGTTTTCGATCCTCAATCTCCATTTCGCCATTCTATGGAGCTGCTTTTTCGGCGGCGGGGTTACCTCACCGACCGCCGTTTGGCTCCTAATCATCCCCATACTTTCGATCTTCTACCTCGGCGGAGACCGACGTCTCATACCTAATATTCTAACCGTGTCGACAATCGCTTTCGGCACATATGCGGTCTCTGCCTCCCAATTCGGGATTCCCGAAAGCAACATCCCGGCTTCCGCTCAGCTCAGCCTCGGCGCGACCTCGATCTTGGCGACGCTCTGCTACGTCATGATGATGGCGATCCACTATTCGCGGATATTCGATGCCAGCGTGGAGCTTGAGAACGAGGTCCGACGGCGCCAGAAAATGGCGACGGATCTCCGGTCGGCAGTCATCAAGGCGAACGAAGCAAGCTCTGCGAAGTCGGAATTCCTCGCCAGAATGAGCCACGAACTCCGCAGCCCGCTGAACGCAATCATCGGCTACGGTGAGATCCTCAAGGAAGAGGCCGAGGAGTCCGGTGAAGAGGCGTTACGTGTCGACGTCGAACGGATCCTCGACGCGGGGCACTACCTTGTGCGGCTCATCGATCTGGTCCTTGCCTTGTCGCGCATCGAAGCGGGTGGGATGGAGCTCCATCCAAAATCGGTCGATACGCGCAACTTGATCGAAAAGAGCATTGCTGACCGACGCGATATGATTGAGGCGGGCGGCAACGTAATTGCGTGCGACTTCTCACGCGCACCCGCGTCTATCACTGTCGATCCACACCAGCTCAATGCGGTTTTCGCTAGCATTCTGGAGAACGCGGCTGAGCACACCAGAAACGGCACGATCCGCGTTGTGGTGAGCCCGGCGGTGCGCGACGGAAAAGAAGCGATCGCTGTCACAGTCTCGGATACTGGTGACGGCATCCCGCCTGATGTGGTCCCGAGCATTTTCGATGCCTTTGCCACGACGCAGCGAGCTTCGGGCGATCGCTACGGCGGCACAGGACTGAGCCTCACGGTCAGCAGTCGGATCTGTGAGGAGATGGGCGGCGACATAACCGTGAAAAGTGATTGGGGTCACGGCACAAGCTTTTGCGTCACGCTCCCCGTAAGTTCTTCAACTTCGGTCTTAACCGGCCACACGCCTCTGGCTTCCCAAAGTTAAGGGCCACGGCCAAACCTACGGATGCCGCCACGCGTCCCCTTGAAGATGCCGCCGCTACTGTGGCGGATTTGACGCAGGTCATGCGCTAAGTCGGCGGAATCTTGCTTGCAACTGCGGGGCTTTGGTAGCCGTAAGTTGAATCAACTTCTACGTGCAATGAGGTTCTGGATGCGGAACATTTGGATATTCGAGATTCTCAACGATATGAGGGAGTTCGCGCTGCAGAACAACCTTCCCGGCTTGGCGCGGGATCTTGACAATGCGCGCTTCACCGCGGCGAGCGAGATCGCCAAGACGCACTTCGCCGAGTTGAAGGTCGTCGCACAGACCCAAGGCTGGCATATGCTGATCGACGACCTTGAGAGAGCGCGCGAGACGTTCGAATTTGAGCGCTTCAGGCAAGCGCTCATGGAACCGGAAGCGTCGCCGCCCGAGGGCAGCCTCGACGGCTGGTCGATGCCGGAAGCCTTCGCACGGCTTAAAGCGTCCGGTGTTCGCTGGCCCCCTTTCCAAACATAGCTGCCGGCCCGGTCCTCCGACTCCTTGCGGGTGAACCATGCCAAACGCGG
>PUMA01000087.1 GCA_003551155.1 Desulfonatronospira sp. | reverse complement strand
TCGCGC
The DNA here is from genome assembly GCA_003551155.1 of Desulfonatronospira sp. Classification (GTDB taxonomy): domain Bacteria; phylum Desulfobacterota; class Desulfovibrionia; order Desulfovibrionales; family Desulfonatronovibrionaceae; genus Desulfonatronospira. The sequence goes on along the minus strand of PUMA01000087.1, from coordinate 4,335 downwards.
ATGACATTGTCTACTTCCAAAGTGTCAGCCCAATCATAGTTGTCCAGCACCAGGTCCAATCGGACGCTAACAGTGTCACGGCCAGTAAAACCTAAGTCAAGGTTGACCACCCGGAATCCGCTGATGTCCAGGGTTCTCCAGCCGCTGAACAGACCGGATAAATGACTGGCAGAATTCAGCACGTTCACATCCAGGGTACCACTGCCGCGTCCCACCAGGGTGAGTTCGCCATCAAACTGCTGAGTGCCTGGATCTCCGCCTGCTTCACCAATGATCACGGTGGAACCGGCACGCAGCCCTGTCAGGGTCAGGTCATCGTCTGACTCGCTCCGGGCGATCGCAAAGGTGTCCTTATCCGTGTTGGAAGCATCGAATATGCCGCTTGCTGTGGTATTTTCAATGTTGGTGGCTCTGTCAACCGCAAGATCCCAGTTGGACCCGAACTGAATGGTATTGAAGTCTGAGATGGTGGCGTTGGTATCCATTGCTCCGTAAAGCGCCAGGGTGTCACTGTCACCTGCTGTACCGGTCAGGGAGTCATCGCTTCCTTCACGCAGCAGCCCGCCATCCATGGCCACGGTCAGATCAGCATCCAGAAAGCGCTCCTCGTCATACTGTCCGGTGACTGTAAGAGGAGTGTTAGCTGCTGAAGCCATTTCCTCGATATTGATGCCCAGGTCGGTGATGCCCTCAAAGGCCAGCAGGGTCACGGCTGGGGCACTAAACTCGCTCACCTTGTTGAACTGGTTATTGTTGCCCCGGCTGGTGGTGGAGTTGATAAACACATCGCTGGGGCTGCGTCCTGCGTCTCCTTCCGAGACCTCGAGAGCATCAATAACCAGCCGTCCGCTGCTGCGGGAGGTGTTTTCAATGGTCACTTCCAGGGTATCCCCGTAGGCGTCAATGAATTCAATATCTCCGAAGCGCTGATTGGCATTGCTGTCCTGAATGGTCTGGTTCTTGCCGGAGATGGTCACTGTAGTGTCTTCGGCCAGATTGTAGATGGTGGAATCACTTCCCGATGGACCCCAAGAACCGGTGGCAATGAGCAGGGTTTCCACGCCGGGCAGCTCATCCATGTCTGCATTGATCGACCCGCCAGTGCCAGCCAAAATCAGGGTCTGGATGTTCTCAAAAGAGGCCAGGGTGGACTCATCATCCACGCCTATGCTGGTGTGCACTTCCAGGATGTTGTTATCCCCGCCGCCGCCGTCTATGGAGATATTCTCCAGGACAAAGGTTTGAGAATCGCCCCACATATCATAGTTGCCCAGATTGATGCGGTCGCTGGAGGCACCGCCCACGATCTCCAGCCTGAAGAAATCATCCTCGGCCAGTTCTGGATCGATATCAAAGGTGAGGATGTTTCCACCGTCTCCGCCCAGGTAGCTGAACTGCACAGGCTCGTCAGCCAGGGCCAGGTAGCGGTCGAACACGGCTTCGGTCAGCACAGAGCCCACATTGATGGCTCCCTCGAACCCGGCCGCATCAAAGACGCGTACATCGTAGAGACCGTTAACTACACGGCCGCCGGTGGGCAGAGTGGTTACCTGCTCGTCGGTCTGGCCGATGGTCTGTACTTCTCCCGGTTCAGGGTCACCAGGAATAAAGGCCATAGGCTGAACCTCATACCACCCGTTATCCCATTCATACGGTTCTCCTACAAATTTCTTAACCTTGTCTCCAATAACCAGGTCGCCCATGGCCCCGTCAGGCAGATGGCTTACGTAGACCTCTTCCAGGTGCTGGTCGCTCTTGGTGGTGGGGTTGACCGAGCGGCTCTCGCTCATAAGACCCTTGAGCCAGCTGGTGCGGTCCACGAATACATCAAAGATCTCAATGCCGACCTCTTTCATGCCGCCGACATTCAGATAACCGCCCTGGTCATAGCGGCCGACCTTGTCCAGGACAATGTTGGTGCTCAGAGGCAGTTCCTCAGGCAGACCGACTTCCCAGTTCCATTCGATGTCTCCGGCAGGGGCGCCAGGTATCAGGTTGATTCCGGCTGCCTCGAATTTGCCTCCGTCAGGATACACTATGGTTACGGTATGGGCGTTGGCGCTAAAGCTTACCTCCAGGTGACCCAGGCCTTCATTCTCAAGGGCTTCTTCCAGAGCGGCAGCGAACTCCTCATAGGTGTCGGCATCTCGCATGCCCTCAGAGATGAGTGTATACTCCACATCATCCAGGGTAAGAGTCCAGCCCTCAACTGGAAAATCCGCCAGTTCGGATCCTGGATCTTCCTGGTTTTTCATGAACAGGGTGAGCATGGAATCGCGGACACCGGGATCTTCGGAGAGGGCCTGGGAGTCAAACTCCAGGATATAATCTCTTTGTGGATCAGTGCCCCTCATGCCGACAAAGGTATTCATGGGGATGGAGCGTACGTCTTCAATCCACAGAGTCTCACGGCTCTCATTGTTCCACCACTGCTGCACACCGCTCATCTTGCCGGCGTCAATGGTTATGCACCTGCCTTCCTGGGCCTGGAAATAAACTTCCTGGATGTTTTTGGTGGTTGCATGGATCGGAGGACCAACAGGCTCAGTGCCGATCACTGTGCGGACCAGCTCAGCATTTAGAATATTGGTGCTGTCTGCGCCGCCGTCCAGGATGTCCCCGGATTCAAAGGTGTTGGTCACGTTGCCGAAACCAAGTTCGGGCTGAATAACCGGGGCCTCGAAAATCGTGTCCACTCCGTCGGTACCCTTCAGATTGTCCCAGCCTTCAGTCAGGTAGATGACTTCGGTCTCAGGATCAACCGGAACAGCGGGAATGCCTGCTTTACCGGCAGCTATCTGGTCATCAACATTGTCCGCAGTGGTGTTGGCGATAATGGCCTTGGCTTCATCGCTTCTCAGATAGTCAACAATCTCATCCTCAGCGTACCATCCGTTTTCTACGGCCTGAGCAGTCATGGCTGCGGCAACATCTTTTTTGGCTATAACCGTTGCGGCGTCTTCCCCTGCGCCTTCCAGGGCGGAGTAGACTATGGTGGCGATGAATTCGCCGGGATCCACTGTGCCGGTTTCCAGCTGCTCCAGCCAGTAGGCCTTGCCATCTTCATCGGGCTCCCGGTTGAACAGGTTCATGTAGATGGCATCAATGAATTCTTCTCTCATTTCCTCGGTGATCTCTTCGCCTTGCTGGTAGGCATCGAAGTAGGCGTAAGCGGAAGCGGCTTCTTCCTGTGCGGCAAAGTTGGAAGCGAACCAGGCAGCATCCTTGGTCCTGCCTTCATCGTCCTCCTCTCCCCACTGGTCGGCCCAGTAGTCAAGCCCGGCCGGATCTGCAGCGCGTCCCCAGTAGGCCACGTAAATGGTGTTCAGCCAGTCTTCAGGTTGAAATCCTTGTGCCATAACGTCTTCCTCCTAAAATAGGGTTTTAGTTGATATTGCCAGAAACTTTAGACTCGAAAACCCAGAATACAGATTTTAGCACCCATGTCAATTATTGACCAAGCACCGGTTTTTCTACCTCCTTAGATGGGCGTTTTTGTGTATATGATCAACCATGACAGGCTGAAAACCTGTCCGGAATCATCATCTGCAGAATACTGTCTGGCATTTCCCTTGATTTAACTTATTCGGCTATTACTGAACCGGAAGGCGGTTTGTCAAGGAAATCTTAGGCAGCCAAGGTGTTTTTTTATTGAAAAAAGTACACTTTGCCCGGGTCTCAACAATAACTAAATGAAATTGTTGTATAAAAAATATGTTAAAAAAAACTGGCAAGTTAAGGATTCAGAGCCGGAAAGAGTGCCCTTGCCTGTGCAAGGCATTGATCCGGGCACGTTCATTACCGGACTGCAGGGAAAATTATTTGAATTCCGGGCTTTTGGATCTGGAAACATGTCTATGCCGGCATTGTCCGGATTTTCTTCCCCGGATCAGGTCCGGAAAATGTTCAGAAAAAAACTGTTTCATCACCCTGCCGGCACTTTAATCGGATGGGACCGGACAACTCAAAACCATCCAGCCAGGCAGCCCGGAATAAAAATGTGCAGATGGCATATACAGGCTTCATTTGGAGTATGTCAAGCAGCGGTTGTGCCTGCAGCTTCTTCAAGATCAGTTTTGAGAGCCACTCGGACTTATTTGAGGCGGATTATTACATATTGCGCTTGATGATCCACATGTCAAGCAAAAAAAAGAGGTTTCTTTACGTCTGCTCCTGGATAATCTGACCCTGATCCGGTGTACAGGGAAAAAAGTGGTTCATCCGGCTGGAGCGTACTTTTGGAAATTGAACTGTTCCTTTCGCTTGAAGAAAAGAATCTCTCACGCCCGGCCTACGCAGGCCTAGAGACGCGGAGCAAGGCAGGAGGAAGAGATT
>PUMA01000030.1 GCA_003551155.1 Desulfonatronospira sp. | reverse complement strand
GTACATGTTTTTTATTGGCCTTTTGATCGTTGCCTCATTCATAGATTTTAAACTGTTTATTCTCCCTGACATCATAACCCTGCCCGGTGCCGGGCTTGCCCTGGCTGCAAGTTTTATTCTTCCGGTTGAGTTGCTTGACGCCTTTGTCGGCGCTGCTGCCGGGGCAGGTTTTTTCTGGCTTCTGCAGTGGAGCTATGAAAAAATAAAAAAAATCGAGGGCCTGGGGACCGGAGACATAAAGCTCATGCTCATGCTGGGAGCACTGGTAGGCTGGCAGGGACTGCCAGTCCTGATTTTCCTGGCCGCTTTGCTGGGACTTGCAGCCTCCCTGTTTTACCTGAAAAGATCCTCGGAAAGCGTTATGCAGACCCCTATCCCCTTTGGCCCGTTCCTGGCCCTGGGAGCTGTGATCCATATCCTGGCAGGAGAAAACATCTGGGCCTGGTATCTGGCTTGACAATAAAAACGCATATATGGGCGGTCCGCCGGCATGTGCCTTTTTTCCCGTTGCATTTTAACCTCAAGACAATTATGCTGAAATGTGCTTAAAAAAGCAGGATCAGCATTTCGATTCAAATGCGGACAACTACTCTAAACCTAAAATTTTATTGGAGCACACATGTTCAACGATCCCGAAAAAACCTTAAAAATTTATCAAAAAAGGAAAAAGCCTCTGGAGCAGAAATCCTTTCTTCCGGACGAGCTTGTTAAGCTGGTAGACTTTGTTCTCAAGGAACAGCTCAAAGTTGCAGGGCAAATCTCTTCGGTCATTGGTCCGGAAACCGTCCTCACCCCGAGCCATCAGCTGGTCAATGGCAAACCCCTGCTTCCCAGAGAATCGTTCTCCCTGGATCACCAGGCGACCAGGGATCTGTTGCTGCGGCTTCTCAAATATCTCAAGGAAAGCAGGGGGCAGCTGTCAGAGGCTGCAGAGCAGATCCAGAAAGAGCTGGATGCTGATGAAAACTTCCTGGACAAAGCCCTGCACAAATATCTGTCTGGTGATGACGATTTTTTCCGTGAATTTGGAGAAAAGACCCCTGCTGTTCCCAGGTGCCTCAACTTTCTGGTTCAAGCAGGAGCCACTCCATCCATTGCCAGGACAGCGGACGCCCTGAGCCTGCTCCTTCCCAGGGGCAAAACCTGGAACCAGGGCCATTGCCCTGTCTGCGGCAGTCTGCCTTATATTTCCGAGCTCAGGGAGAAACAGGGGTTCCGTTACCTGCACTGCAGCTTCTGTCACAGTGAGTATCAGTTCAAAAGAATGGCCTGTCCTTTTTGCAGCACTGAAAAGAGCGATTCCTTTCAGTACTTCCAGACCAGAGAGATTCCCGGGGTCAGGGTGCATGTCTGTACTTCCTGCAGCCTGTACATCAAGACCATAGATTTCAGAGAAATGGACAAAAAAGTCCTTCCCCCTTTGGATGATCTGGAATCTCTGCCCCTGGACATCAAGGCCAAGGAAGAGGGATACAACCGTCCCACGCTTTCTGTCTGGGGTTTCTGACCAGCTCCTGATTTATCAGATGCATGAACAGGATGTCTGTTTCCTTGGACAAGCATAAGCTCAGGGCAATTGTACTGGCCGGGGGCAAGAGCAGCCGGCTCGGCAGGGACAAAACCCGGGTGCGCATCAACGGCCTGACCATGGTCCAGAATACCGTGGCCCTGGCCAGAGAATTCTGTTCCAGCACCTATGTGGTTGGACAGAGACAGGACCGGGAAAAAGGGATTTTATGGATGCTGGACGATATTCCAGGCATAGGTCCCATGGGCGGAATAATAACCGCTCTGCAAAACCTTGGCGGGCCCTGTCTGGTTCTTGCCTGTGACCTCCCCTGTCTGAAAAAGAGTATTATATCCAGGCTCATTGAACACAGAAACCGGAAGGGGCGGGATTTGTGCATGACCGCCTATGTGCAGCAGCGCACCGGGCATATTGAGGCATTGGTGTCAGTATATGAACAGGCAAGCCTTGACCTTCTGCTTGCCTCCTACAGGCAGGGGTGCTACAAGCTCAGCAGAGCCATACCTGCTGAACTTCGTCTGCACATACCTTACGGGCCAGATGAAGAACAGTATTTTTTCAACGTTAATTATCCGGAAGATCTAAAAAAAATGTCATTGCAGCCGGCCCGGGCAACCGGAACAGAGTGAAAAACGGATACATGCTCAGAACACTAGGACTGCTGGCGGGCCTGATGCTGCTGCTGTGGCCTCCGGGCCCGGATGCTGATGCATCAGAAATCATATACTATTATCTGGACGAGGAAGGAACGCATCATTTTACTGATTCGCCCACCTCAGACCTATACCGTCCTTTTGCGGTCTTCAGCACTAAGGCTCCTGACAGCACAGTTCAGCTGGAAAAAAGCATAGAGCGTTACAGCCGGCAGCAGGGCCTTGACCCTGACCTGATCCGGGCCATGATCCAGGTGGAGTCCGGCTTTGAGCCCAGTGCCTTTTCCAGCGCTGGAGCCCAGGGGCTGATGCAGATCATGCCCGGGACCCAGGAAAAACTGGGTCTTGAAGATCCTTTTGATCCCGAGGCCAATCTGAAAGCAGGCATCAGGTATTTCAGGGAGCTGCTGGACCGTTTCCAGTGCCTGGAAATGGCCCTGGCTGCTTATAACGCCGGTCCGTCAAGAGTTGAACGTGAAGGCGGAATTCCGCCCTTGAAAGAAACCCAGGAATACGTGCAGAAAGTGCTGGACATCTATTCCCGTACCCAATAGGCCCGGTGGAATATGTTCAACCTGCCCAACAGTCTCAGCTTTGCCCGCATAGCCACTGTTCCTCTGATAGTGCTCCTGCTGTATTTTCCAAGCAAGATCACTGCGGCCGCAGCAACGCTCATATTCATAATTGCCTCTCTCACGGACATGTTTGACGGTCTGCTGGCCCGCAAATACAATCAGGTCACCAGAATGGGCAAGTTTCTGGATCCTCTGGCCGACAAGATACTCGTTACCGCTGTATTGATAATGCTTGTGCACAACGGGTGGCTCCAGGCCTGGATCTCCATTGTAATCATCTGCAGGGAGATCACTGTGACCGGCCTCAGGGCCGTGGCTGCAGATCAGAACATTGATATTGCCGCGGACAGCTACGGCAAGTTGAAAACCATCTTTCAGGTGGTGGCCCTGTGCCCGCTTATGCTCCACTATCCATGGTGGGGATTTGATCCGCAACCCCTGGGACAGGTTCTGATTCACATAGCCATGGTCCTGGCTGTGTTTTCAGGGATAAACTACCTGCGGAATTTTTATGTCCAGGCATTGAAGGAAGCTGATTAGGAGTATTCATGGCACAAATCCATGCATTCTTCAAAATGATGCACGAAATCGGTGCCTCGGATCTGCATCTCTCCACGGGATCCCAGCCGGTTATCCGACTGCACGGTGAACTGCAGAAAGTCAAATACAAGAGCCTGGAGAATGAAGCGCTGAAAAAAATGCTCTACGAGATAACTCCGGAAAGCAAAATAAGGGTATTCGAGGAGACCGGAGATGTGGACTTTTCCTATGAAGTCCCCGGTCTGGCCCGGTACAGGGTGAATTTCTTCCTTCAGCGCATGGGGATTGCTGCGGCATTCCGGGAAATCCCCCAGAAAATCCTGAGCATTAACGAACTGGGGTTGCCAGCTATCCTGAAAAGGCTGGTCCTGCTGCCCAAAGGCCTGATCCTGGTCACCGGGCCCACCGGAAGCGGCAAGTCAACAACACTGGCCGCATGTATTGATCACGCCAACAGGGCCCGCAGGGATCATATTCTGACCATTGAAGATCCTGTTGAATTTGTCCACGAACCAAAAAACTGTCTCATCAACCAGCGCGAAGTGGGCAGGGACTCTCTGAGCTTCAAAGCGGCCCTTCGCGGGGCCCTCAGGGAAGACCCGGACATCATCCTGGTGGGTGAACTGCGCGATCTGGAAACAATAGAGCTGGCCCTGGAAGCTGCTGAAACAGGTCATCTCGTCTTTGGCACCCTGCACACCATTTCCGCATCCAAGACCATTGACCGTATAATCGAAGTCTTTCCAGGTGAGATGCAGCCTCAAATCAGGTCCAGCCTTTCCGAATCCCTGCGGGCGGTCATAGCCCAGACCCTGTTCAAGCGTATGGACAGACCCGGCCGTGCTGCCGCGCTGGAAATACTCATAGCCACACCTGCAGTGCGCAACCTGATCCGGGAAAACAAGAATTTTCAAATTAATTCAGTTATTGAAACCGGCAAAAAATTCGGAATGCAGAGCCTGGATGATTCCATTATGACCCTGTTGCATCAGGGGACGATCAATCCTGAAGAAGCTTACAACAAAGCAGTCAACAAGGCCAGATTCCGGGATTTCCTGGC
>PUMA01000130.1 GCA_003551155.1 Desulfonatronospira sp. | reverse complement strand
TGAACAGAGCAAACCAGCTGAACAGAGCGAGAGCCATATTCTGCAGCACAGGCGGAAAAAAGCAGGCCTGCTTGCTGAACAGCGGGTGGATCTGTTTCCCAATACTTTCCGGAAAGATACAGAACTGACCCAGATTCTTGATGAAGCCGGCCACCTGAGCGCAGACCAGCTTGAAGCCTCTCCCAGGACCTTTAAGGTTGCGGGCAGGATAATTGCTTTGCGCTCTTTCGGAAAGGTTACCTTTGCCCATATTCAGGATCAGAGCGCCAGAATACAGATTTTTGTGCAAAGGGACGTGCTGGGGCCGGATGAATATCAGATTTTTAAAAAATTTGACATAGGCGATATAATCGGAGTCCAAGGGGAGCTTTTCAGAACCAGGACCCATGAATTGACCCTCAGGGCGGACAGGATTCAACTGTTGACCAAATCCATGCGTCCCTTGCCTGAAAAATATCACGGGCTCAAGGATATTGAAACCCGGTATCGGCAGCGATACGTTGATCTAATTGTCAATCCGGCATCCAAGCAGATATTCCTCACGAGGACCAGGGTCATCCATTTTATCCGGGAATATCTGGACCTGAAAGGCTTTATGGAAGTGGAAACCCCCATGATGCAGGTCATACCAGGCGGTGCAACAGCCAGGCCCTTTAAAACCCATCACAATGCCCTGGACATGAAACTGTACCTGCGCGTGGCGCCTGAACTTTATTTAAAAAGACTGCTGGTGGGCGGCTTTGAGAGGGTGTATGAGATAAACCGCAATTTCCGAAACGAAGGCATTTCCACCCAGCACAATCACGAGTTCACCATGCTCGAATTTTACTGGGCCTATGTTGATTTTGAGGATCTGATGCACTTTACCGAGGCAATGATCAGTTCGCTGGCCAGTCAGATTTTCGGACGGACCTGTCTTGTTTACCAGGGACATGATATTGATCTCACTCCGCCCTGGGCCAAACTTTCATTTTTTGAGGCCCTGGAAAAAATCGGCGGTCTGACCCGGGAAGACTACCGGGATCAGGGCAGGGCCAGAGCCATGGTGCAGAAATTCGGGGAAAACGTGAATTCCGGGGAAAAACTGGCCAAGCTTCAGGCCAAGCTTTTTGATCTCCTGGTTGAACCCAGGCTGATCCAGCCTCATTTTATCTACCACTACCCCACTGATATTTCCCCCCTTTCAAGACGCAACAATGATGATCCGGCAATTACAGACCGCTTCGAGCTGTTCATTGCCGGCCGGGAAATCGCCAATGCCTTTTCCGAACTCAATGATCCCGAGGACCAGAAAAAGCGCTTTCAGGATCAGGCCCTGGAAAAGGAGGCCGGGGACGAAGAGGCGCACTTTATGGACGAAGATTATATCCGGGCCCTGGAATACGGTATGCCTCCTGCAGCAGGGGCAGGTATAGGAATTGACCGCCTGGTCATGCTCTTTACTGACTCTGCTTCCATCAGGGAAGTTATCCTTTTTCCCCTGCTCCGCCCGGAGGGTGGTACCAGCTGATGCGTTTTGAATTTTTCGTTGCATTGCGTTATCTCAAGGCCAAGAGACAGCAGGCCTTCATCTCGGTCATATCGCTCCTTTCCGTTCTGGGAGTAGCCCTGGGAGTTGCCGCCCTGATTATTGTCCTGGGAGTGATGAACGGCTTCAGCGAAAACCTGCGGGAAAAGATCCTGGGCCTTAACGCCCACATAATAGTGGGCAGCCATGCCGGAAACATGGATGAATATCCTGAACTGATTGAACACCTGGAAAAAATCCCCGGGGTCCGCGGAGCGACTCCTTTTGTATATTCCGAGGTCATGCTCAGCAATCCTGCAGGCGTCAAAGGGGTGGTCATGCGCGGCATTGACCCCCAGGGGGCTGTCAGGGTATTGGGCCTTGAACAGGAAATGGTTCAGGGACAGGTGCTGGATCTGGAACGGGAAAGCGACTTCCCCGGCATAATCATTGGACAGGAGCTGGCCTCCATACTGGGCATCTCCCCCGGTGACACAGTCAATGTTCTCGCTCCATCGGGTGAGCGATCCGCAGCAGGCTTCACTCCCAAGATACAGTCCTTTGAAGTCCGCGGTATATTCAGGACAGGGATGTATGAATACGACACCTCCTTTGCCTATACCAGCATCAGGGATGCTCAGAAGACACTGGGTTATATCCGGGATGCGGTTTCCGGGCTGGAAGTGAGGATCGACAATGTTGACCGGGCCCACCAGCTTTCCAGAACCATATCCGAGAACCTGGGAGGTTTTCCATATTACGTGCGCAACTGGATGGAGATGAATGAAAATCTCTTTGCCGCACTCAAGCTTGAAAAATTGGCCATGGGCATAATCCTGGCCATGATTGTCCTGGTGGGCTCCTTCAGCATAGTTACCGCCCTGGTCATGCTGGTCATGGAAAAACACAAGGACATCGCCATTCTCATGTCCATGGGCACCACCAGGAAAATGGTACGCAATATCTTTATCCTCCTGGGTCTGATGATCGGTGCTCTGGGAACAACCATGGGCTTTGCAGTGGGTCTGGCGGGATGCTATCTCCTGGAGAATTACCAGTTTATCCGGTTGCCCGCCGACGTATATTTCATGGACCATCTGCCTGTGCTTCTGCATACCCGTGACCTGGTGCTCATTGCTGCAGCAGCCATGCTTCTTTGCTTTATGGCAACCATCTATCCGGCCCGGAAGGCCTCCGGACTTAATCCTGCCGAGGCACTGCGCCATGAGTGATCATTTGTACCGGCTTGAAAACATTACTAAAGCCTTTACTTCCGGGCCTGAAACCATAACCGTACTGAACAGGATCAGTCTGGTTATTGAAAAAGGACAGACCATTGCTGTGCTGGGCGCATCCGGATCAGGAAAGAGCACTCTTCTGCACCTGCTGGGCACACTGGATGAACCCACTCAGGGCAGAATGTTTTTCTGCGGCCAGGATCTCTCCTTGATCAGTACTGCGAAAAAAGCCATGCTCAGGCGCTCCGAAATCGGCTTTATCTTCCAGTTTCATCATTTACTGCCAGAGTTCAACACCCTGGAAAATGTGGCCATGCCTGCAATCATAAGCAGCATGAACAAAAAAAAGGCCCTGGCCCTGGCAGAGGACGCACTGGCACAGGTAGGTCTCAAGCACAAGGCCGCCCAGAAGGTGACCACTCTTTCCGGCGGAGAAAGCCAGAGGGTGGCCCTGGCCCGGGCTATTCTGCCCAGGCCCCAGGTGCTTCTGGCTGATGAGCCCACGGGCAATCTGGACGTTAACAAAGGGCGGGAAGTCGGTGACTTGCTGCTTCATTTGAACCACGAGCTGAACATTACCCTGGTGGTGGTCACTCACAATCTGGACCTGGCTTCGAGAATGGATATCAACTATGAACTTGGATCAGGTGGCTTAAATGCACTCCATTAAAGCGTTTTTCTTCTGGACAGCCTTTGTTCTGACCAGTGTGCTTTTGTTTTCGGTTCTGAGCGGGGGCAACGTCCATGCCCGGGAAAACAAAATCCTTGTCTTGCCTTTCGAAATTAATGCGCCTCCAGATCTTGAGTACCTGGAAACCGGGCTGCCCACCATGCTCACCAACACTCTGCGGGAAAAAGGCCTGAGCGTTATTGATCCCGTGCGGGCACAAACCCTTATAGTCAGGGAGGAAATAACCTACCTGGACATACAGAGGTCCAGAAGCCTGGTTCTTATGGAGGGTGGCCGCTACGCAGTCTACGGCACCTTCAACAAGGTGGAAGAATATATCAGCCTGGATGTCCGGCTGGTGGACGGATACGGTGAGAAGGAAACAATGCCATTTTATATTGTCAAGGAGGGAGTGATCAATATTCTTCCGGCAGTGCAGGAGCTTGGTGAGAAGATATATGAGGAACTGCTGCGTGAGGAGAGGATTGCTTCCATTGAGGTCCAGGGCACGGACATACTTGATCCCGACGTGGTCCTGCTGCGTCTGCAGGTCCAGGAAGGGGACCTGTACGATCCTGAAGAGCTGAACCGCGAAATCAGACGTATTTTTGACCTGGGGTATTTCGATGATGTCCAGTTGCAGGTGGAACCCACTCCTCAGGGCAAAGAATTAATCATTGTAGTGGAAGAAAGGCCCCTGATCCAGAACATCAACATTTCCGGGGCGGACAATGTCAGGGAAAAAGATATCCGGGAAGTTCTGACCACCAGGACCGGTTCAGTGGTCAACCCCAGGATTATCAGCGAAGATCTGGCACGGATACGTGAGCTGTATCGGGGAAAAGCCTATTATAATGCTACCGTATCCTACGACATCAGTGAAATCGATGACCGCCAGGCCAACCTGAACATAAGAATCGATGAGGGAAGCAGGCTTTTTATCAGGGGTATAAGGATCCAGGGTGCAGAAGAAGTCAGCGAGCGCACATTGAGAAGGGAAATGGCTTTGAAGAGACGGGGCATTTTTTCCTGGCTTACAGGTCGCGGAATACTGCGGGAGGAGCTTCTGGACCGGGATGTGGCCGCCATAGAGGCCTTTTACGCTGACAAGGGATTTATCGATGTCAGGGTGGGTCAGCCTGAGGTGGACTACGAAGAGGATGGTATATACCTGACCTTTCATGTTCAGGAGGGGGAGCGCTATAAAATGGGAGAGGTGGGTTTCCGCGGCGACCTCCTTGTCAGCGAGGAAGAATTAAAGGAAATTACTCAACTGGACGATCTGGCCCGGGAGGATGATTATTTCAGCCGCTCAGTCATGAGGGAGGACACTCAGAACCTGGCCGATTTCTATACCGATTTCGGTTACGCCTTTGCCGATGCCGACGTGGACATGCATGTGGATGAGGAGGAAAAGATAGTCAATGTGGTTTACAATCTGAACAAGGGCGACAGGATATACATCGGCCGGGTGCTCATTGAGGGCAATACCAGGACCAGGGACAACGTGATCCGCAGGGAGATGCGCCTGACCGACGGGGATATGTTCAGAGGCAGTGACCTTAAAAGGTCAAGTCAGCGCCTGCATCGCCTGGAGTTTTTCGAAGACGTGGACATTCAGCCCGTACCCACTGACCAGGAAAACGTCCTTGATCTGGTGGTGCAGGTCAAGGAAAAGCCCACAGGAATGCTCTCGGCAGGAGCCGGCTATTCTTCATACGACAAGGTCTTTTTTACGGCCATGATCCAGCAGAGAAATCTTTTTGGAAAGGGCTACAGTTTGAGCTTCGCCGGCAGCTTCGGGGCCAGGACCACCCGGTTCGACCTGAGTTTCTGGAACCCCAGTTTTCGTGACAGCGACCTGGGACTGGGCACTGACCTTTATTGGGTAGATGATGAATTTTTCACCTATGACAAGGAAACCCGGGGCGGCAGACTCAGGTTTGCATACCCGCTGGGCGAGTATACCCGGCTGCACTGGAATTACCGGCTGGACAAGTACACCATCAAGAATGTGGATGATGATGCCCACAGGGACATCCAGGACCTGGAGGGAGAGAACTGGTCCAGCGCCTTCTATGTGGCAGCCGTCCGTGACACCCGGGACAGGCGCCTGAACCCGACCCGGGGCACCAGGAACATTCTGTCCATCGAATATGCCGGCGGAGTTCTCCAGGGGGATGACAACTTTGTCAAGTACATATTCAGATCTGACTATTACCGTCCATTTATCGGAGAAAGCGTCTTTCACTGGAGGGGTCAGGCAGGCTACGTCATGCGCAACACCGGCGAGGATATCCCCAACTTTGAACTTTTCCGCCTGGGCGGCATCGACAGCGTGCGCGGCTATGCCGCGCGAAAGCTGGCTCCGCGCTTTGATGACGGAGAGGTGAAGGGCGGAGACAAGCACTTTTTTACCAACTTTGAACTGCTTTACCCCCTGAACAAGGATATCGGGCTCATGGGTCTTGTGTTTTTTGATGCCGGCAATGTCTGGGACATAGGAGAAAGTGTGGACCTGGACCTGTACAAGAGCGTGGGAGCCGGCATCCGCTGGTATTCGCCCCTGGGTCCCATCAGGGTGGAATGGGGCTATGCCCTGGATGATCTGGAAGACAGCAAGCGCAGCCAGCTCGAATTCAGCTTGGGGCATGAATTTTAAGCCCATGGCAGCATTTTTCTGAAGTCAGCAGGATGCGGGTTTCACCTGGCTGTAAACCTTACCTGCAGATGATTAATCCATAAGTACCAAGGAGTATTAACCCATGAAAAAAATTGTTTTTCTTTTTCTTATCCTTTTGCTTGTACCCGGCAATGCCCTGGCCGGGAACAAGTTTGGCATTGTCGAGGTTCAGCGGGTGCTGGAAACCTCTGAACCCGGCCAGAGGGCCCTGGGTCAACTCACCTTGCGCTTCGAGGACATGCGCGAGGACCTGGATCGGGAGCGATCCAAAGTGGATCAATTACGCCAGGAACTGCAGAAACAGAGCATGGTCCTGAGTCAGCAAGCCCAGCAGGACATGGAAGCTGAACTTAGACAGAAAATGCAGCAGTTCCAGCAAAAGTACCAGTCCTACCAGGTACAGATGCAGCGGAAGGAACAGGAGCTGTCCGAACCCATAATTGATCTGCTTTTTGATGTAATAAATGACTACGCTGAAAACAAAGGGTTTGACATGATCTTTGATGCCCAGGGAAGCGGGCTTATCTACGCCCAGGATCATATGAATATTACCGACGAAATCATTGCGGAGCTCAACAGGGCCTGGGAAGCCAAAAACAATTAAGGTTCAAATCATGCTCCTTTCTCAATTGGCTGCCGATCTTGGCCTGGAATATACAGGCGAGGACGTTGTAATCTCCGGGGTCAACACCCTGGAGCAGGCAGGGGAAAACGAACTGACTTTTCTGGCCGATACCAGACACCGTCATCTTCTGGAAAGCACCAGAGCCGGGGCAGTAATCCTTTCAGCCGAAGACTCGGTAAGTGTACACAGGGCCCTGGTAAGCAAAAACCCCTATCTGGACTTTGCCCGGGCCATGGAGATGTTTGCCGTGCCTCAGGGTCTTGAAAAAAGCATGCCTGAGCAGGCGTTTATCCACCATACAGCCTGGGTTGATCCTTCAGCAATTATTCACCCCATGGTATTTGTCGGAAAAAATGCCCGGATAGAGAGGGGGTGCCGTATTTTCCCCCATGTGTATATCGGGGAGAACGCGCATCTGGGACAGGACTGTCTTATCTATCCCCAGGTGAGTATTATGGCCGACACCAGGGTTGGGGACAGGGTGGTGATCCATGGCGGAGCAGTAATAGGCAGCGACGGCTTCGGCTTTGTGCAGGAAAAGGAGCACCGGACCAAAATCCCTCAAATGGGCAGGGTAGTGGTGGAAGAAGATGTGGAAATCGGAGCCTGCACTACTGTTGACCGGGCTACCCTGGGAGAGACCAGGATCGGCCGGGGGACCAAAATCGACAACCTGGTTCAGGTGGGTCACAATGTCCAGATAGGCGAAAATTGCGTGCTCATTGCCCAGGTCGGCATTTCCGGCAGCACCAGACTGGGGCGCAACGTTATCCTGGGCGGCCAGGCAGGAGTCGCCGGCCACCTGAGCATAGAGGACAATTGCCGTGTGGCGGCCAAGTCCGGGGGGGGCAAGTCCATGCCCGCCAACACTGATGCAGGCGGCATCCCGGCCATGGAACACTCCACTTTTCTGCGCAACGCAATATTATTGCCCAAACTGTCCCATATGCACAAGAGGCTCAAGAAGCTGGAAAAAGAAATCCAGGCCATGCAAAACAACAAGCAAGGAGAAAAAGAGTGAGCGCCTCCACAGCCATGGAACTGGCCAGCCGCGATATACTTGCCCTGCTGCCCCACCGCTATCCCTTTCTTCTGGTGGACAGGGTGCTGGAGATAGAACCCTACAAGCGATTGCTGGCTTTGAAAAACATTACCATCAATGAACCTTTTTTTCAGGGGCACTTTCCAGAATACCCTGTCATGCCCGGGGTCCTTATCCTGGAATCCCTGGCCCAGGCCGGGGGGCTTCTGGTGGCCAGCAGCATTCCCGATGAGATGCAGGACAAGATCTTCCTTTTTACCGGAGTGGACAAGGTTCGCTTCCGCAAGCCCGTATTTCCCGGGGACCGGATGTATCTGCACATCACGTATGATCGGCACAGGCTGAACCTGTGGCGCATGAGCGGTCAGGCCGTAGTGGAAGACAGGATGGTGGCCCAAGGCATTTTCTCAGCAACCATAGTCAACAGGGAAGACAGATAGTGAAGCAGGAAATTCATGCCACTGCCATTGTCCATCCAAAAAGCGAACTGGGCCAGGAAGTGGTCATCGGACCCTACGCAATCATTGAAAAGAATACCTCCATAGGTAAGGGCACGCGAGTGGACGCATTTGCTCAGATAAAGCAGTTCACCAGCCTGGGACGGGACAATCATGTTTATTCTTATGCCTGTCTGGGTGAAGGCCCCCAGGATATCAAGTACAAAGGCGAGGAAACCTGGCTTAACATCGGCGACAACAACAGGATCCGGGAATACACAACCTTGAACCGCGGCACCCCGGGAGGAAAAGGGGTAACCAGCATCGGCTCGGGCTGCTTTTTAATGGCCTACAGTCATGTGGCCCATGACTGCCGTCTGGATGACGGAGTGATCATGGCCAACGGAGCTACTTTGGCCGGACATGTGCACCTCGGGTTCAAGGCTGTGGTAGGGGGTTTGTGTGCAGTGCATCAGTTCGTGCGCATCGGTGAATATGCCTTTATCGGCGGCAAAAGCGGCATTGCCCAGGATGTTCCTCCCTATATGCTGGCAGCCGGAGAAAGGGCCAGGCTTTATGGACCTAACCTCATTGGTTTACGTCGAGCCGGGTTTGACCGGAAGGAAATCTCAGCTCTGAAAAAGGTCTTTTATCTGATCTGGAAATCAGATCTGGATCGTGAGCATGCCCTGGAAAAGGCCCGAGAGGAATTTGCCGGGTTCAAGCTTGCTCAAAACCTTATATCTTTTATCAAGTCCAGCACCAGAGGAGTGATCTCCCTGGAACGCTCTTCTCAGGAATATGACCAAAACTGAGACCCTGGGAATCATTGCCGGAGGAGGCAGGTTTCCCCTGCAGGTGGCCAGAAGCGCCCGGGAACAGGGCAAAAGAGTGGCTGCTGCAGCATTTGTCCATGAAACCCTGCCGGAGATTGAATCCAGCTCGGATGAGTATATCTGGCTCAAGCTGGGCCAGCTGGGGAAACTCATCCGTTTTCTTCATGAGGCGGAAGCTGACCAGGTGGTGTTTGCCGGACCTATAGACAAGCCGCGGGCCTTTGATCTGCGCCCGGATTTCCGGGCCATCAAGCTCCTGATTAACTTACGCAGCCGCAATGACAATGCCCTGCTTTCAGCAGTGGCTGATGAACTGGCCCGGGAAGGCTTTGAGGTGGTTTCGGCCCTCAAATTTGTTCCCATGCTCATTTCTCCTCTGGGCGTGCTCACCAGGCGCAGACCTTCTGCAGAGGAAAAAAGCAACATACTTTTTGCATGGCCTTTGATAAAGAAGATCGGCAGCCTGGACATAGGCCAGTGCATGGTGGTCAAGGACCGGGCAGTGGTGGCCGTGGAAGCCATCGAGGGAACGGATCAAACCATTCTGCGGGCAGGCAGCCTGGCAGGAAACAATCTGACCGTGGTCAAAATATTCAAGCCCGGACAGGACCAGCGCATTGATCTGCCGGCCCTGGGACATAAGACTATTGAAACCATGATACAGGCGGGAGCATCATGCCTGGCTTATGAAGCCGGATCCAGCCTTTTTTTCGACCGGCAAAAAGCAGTTAGCCTGGCTGATAAACACAAAATCGCTGTCGTGGGAGTTGATCCGGCCAGCCCGGCTTCGATTCAGAACCTGTAGCTCAGCACCATTGTCCTGAGGAGGTACCACCCCGGAAATCAGCCAGAACTTGCGCTGTTCAGCTCAGATCGTCAATAAAGCGTTTGCAGCAGGAACGACAGACTTCAGGGTAACTGCCATGAGGGAACTGTTCCCTGAACTGGAGATACTCTTTTTCCCTCCATATCCTTTTAAGGGAAGACCTGGACAGCTGGCCGAACTCCAGAGGATAGAGCAGGTGCCTTTCCCCTCTGAAATACCTGTGAACCTTCTGTTCCTCGGTTACATCAGTATAAACGCAGGGCAGAACCCGGCCATCCACATCCACATAACAGGCCCTTTGAATGTTTTCCGAACACATCCCCCCGCTCAGATAGGGGTTGCAGATGTGAAAAAAGACTTTTTCCATGCCGTCCACCCTGGAGCGCATTTCCTTGAGTTCGTCTTTGAAGCGCTCAAAGTCATCTCTGTCTTCTGCGGGATATATTTCCTTTTCCATTTCCCTGTTTATGGCCAGGGTCAAACTGCTGACGACTATCTGGTCCATGCCCAGGGCGTTGAAAAATCCGGACATCTGCGGAATATCCTTTCTTCTTGAGGCCAGCAGCATGTATGCCAGATGCAGCATTGGAGCGGCACTGCCTTTGGCAGCCTTGATCCGGTGCACCATTTCCACGGACTTTTGGACCTTTTCCAGGGGACTGCCGGGCCTTATGCTGTCATTGGCCATGTCCACACCTGCAACTGAAAGACCGAGCACGTCAAGGCCCTCATCCACCAGCCTTCTTATCCGGTCCTCGGTCAACAGGCTGGCATTGCTTGTTGCACCGGCCCTGGATCCCTTTTGCTTGACCATTTTCAGCATGGACATAAATTCAGGATGAAGCATGGGCTCGCCCCAGCCCTGCAGATAGACCATCCCTGAGCGCGCAAATGCAGGGGACAGTGCAGTGAATATCTTCATGGACATATGGCGGCTGCGGCCGGCTTTTTCCAACATGGGGTGCGGACAGTAAATGCAGGCGGCATTGCATTTCGTGGTTATACCCACCTGGATCCATTCCAGACTGGGGTAGCCCAGGGCAGCCAGAGAACTTAACAGCGGCATCAGCTTAATCCTCACAATCAGATTGTATTCATTGTCTTGATCATTCGAACACTAAATCGTTGCACCCCTGTGTGCAGACGGCGCTCCAAAAAGTTTTTTGTCACGCGAAGGCGCGAGGCAAACAGAATAAAGCGCTTCATGTAATCCATGGATTATCACAGCTCCGGTCAGGGGTCGTTGTCTGGCTTTTGAGTTTTTGCAGTTGGAATCTGCTCAAGGGTAATTTTACCCAATGCCTGGAGGGCTAATAAAGATTTCCGTGACCTTTACAAGTAGTCAAGCCTGGATCATTCAATTTTTCGCCCTTCCGGCCAAGGTTTACTTTACACGGCAAATCCGGTTCTGTTATAAGCCTGTTCAATCTTACAGCCCAATCCATACCACCAGATAACCAGGAGGACAACCATGGCCAGACTGTTACGCATCAATACACGGAACAAAAAAGCCGCCTTTGAAGACCTGTCTGGAGACTATGCAGGCCTTGGCGGCAGGGGTTTGACGTCCAGGATTGTACGCAGGGAAGTTCCACCGACCTGCCATCCCCTGAGCTCAGCCAACAAACTGGTAGTAGCTGCAGGTCTTTTGACCGGTACTACCGCTGCCAACACCGGGCGCCTATCCGTGGGTGGCAAGTCGCCTTTGACCAATACTATCAAGGAATCGAACGCTGGTGGAACCTTTTCCCAAAAGCTGGCCAAACTGGATATAATGGGTCTGATTCTTGAAGACAAGCCAGAACCAGGATCAAAGCCCATAGCCATCTTTATAAACAAGGACGGGGTACAGTTCTTTGAAACCCCTGAACTTGAGGGACTGGGCACCTACGAGGCATCTTCCAGGCTTTTTGAGCGCTTCGGATCCAAGGCTGGCGTTATGGTCATCGGCCCTGCCGGAGAAAACAACCGCCTGGCTTCAGCCATCATGTTTACTGATCCCAAGGGCAATCCCAGCCGTGCTGCAGGCCGCGGCGGCCTGGGAGCGCTCATGGGATCCAAGAGAGTCAAGGCCATTGTGGTGGACTCTCAGGGGGCCAAGGGCCAGGAAGTGGCTGACAAGGAGGCTTTCAAATCCGCGGCCAAAAGATGGGCCGAAATACTGGTCAATCATCCTGTGACCGGCCAGGGGCTACCAGGTTACGGGACTTCGATCCTGATCAATATAATCAATGAAGCCGGCACACTGCCCACTCAAAACTTTCGCTCCGGACGGTTTGACAAGGCCCAACAGATCAGCGGCGAAAAAATGGTGGAGCTGATCAACAGCCGCGGCGGTGTTGCCAAGGAAGGCTGTCATGCAGGCTGCGTTATCCAGTGCTCCCAGAAATACTGCGATGCTAAGGGGGAATACCTGACTTCAGGATTTGAATATGAAACAGTCTGGGCCTTTGGCTCCAACCTGCTCATTGCCGACATGGATGACATTGCCAGACTGGACCGCCTGTGCGACGATCTGGGACTGGACACCATAGAAACAGGCACCACCCTGGCCATGGCCATGGAAGCCGGGATAATTCCCTGGGGTGAGGGCCAGGCAGCCATTGATCTGCTCAAAAGGGTCTATGCCCCTAAAGATTACCTGGGAGCCATTATCGGCAACGGCACAGCGTTTACAGCCGAGGCCCTGGGCGTAGACCGGGTGCCGGTAGTCAAAAGACAGTCCATCCCGGCCTATGACCCCAGAGCAGCCAAGGGAATTGGAGTTACCTATGCCACCTCATCCATGGGCGCTGACCACACCGCTGGCTACGCCATCTGCCAGAATATACTCAAAGTAGGGGGGGACATAGACCCCCTGGGCAAGGCAGGAAATGTGGAAATCTCCAAAAATCTTCAAATAGCTACCGCTGCCGTGGATTCCACAGGCTTCTGCCTGTTTGTGGCCTTTGCGGTCCTGGATACTGAAGACGCTCTGGATGTCATTGCCAGGCTCATCAGCGCCAGGCTCGGCATCTCTTTTACAGCGGATGATATCGGCAAGACCGGGATTGAGGTTCTCAAGGACGAGTATTCGTTCAACCGGGATGCTGGATTCAGCCCGGTCCACGACCAGCTTCCGGACTTCTTTATCAATGAGGAGCTTTCACCGCACAATGTAAAATGGGATTTAAGCACAGATGAACTGCAGATGGCCAAGGTGGAAATCTAGGCTGAGATTTTGGTCTGCATCAGCGGAGATGTTGCACATCTCCGCTGATGCACATGAAGCGAACAGCGTGGGTAGTTTTTCCACAACTGCCACAGGAATGGATGCTATGACCCCCATTAACTGGGCAAAAATAAAGAATATCACCGAGGCCGAACAGTAAATCATGCGCATTCAGATCTCCTGTTTTGCCACTTTGTCAGAGTTTACACCTTCTGAGGGACAGATGGAGATTCAGCCCGGAAGCACTGTCCGGGATATTATCCACAATCTGAAAATCCCTGAAGAAGAGGTAAAAATCATTTTTGTCAACGGCCAGAGCGCTGATACGGAAACCGTACTGCACGATCATGACCGTGTAGGCTTTTTCCCGGCCATCGGCGGAGGCTGAAGATGCCCTGGAAAAGTTTTGTCGGGGATGTGGTCAGGGCCAGCAGATCCACGGACCAGTATCCGTTTGCCTTTATTTCTGGTCCGGAGTTGCTGCAACTGGCCCGTGAACACGCAGTAACACCCTGGCAAGCCCAGCAGCTGGTCCTTGAAAAGGGAATAAACCTGGAAAGGTACCTGCGCAACTACAGTTCTATTGACTTGCACATGCAGCTGGCTCTGGCCCGTTCAAAAGTTCTCATAGTGGGAGCCGGCGGTCTTGGAGGATATGTCCTGGAAATGCTTGCCCGCTTAGGCGTCGGTACATTCCTTGCTGCTGACGGGGATACTTTTGAGGAGAGCACCCTCAACCGTCAGCTGCTGGGGACCATGGCCAGCCTTAAAAAATTCAAGCTGGATGCTGCCATGGACCGTTTACAGCTCATTAATCCCTTTACAAAGCTTGAGCTTTTCCCCGAATTTTTACAGGCAGCAGATCTGCCTGATCTGCTCTCCAGGGTGGATCTTGTGCTGGACTGTCTGGGGGGAATCCTTTTCAGGAATACATTACTTAAAGCTGCCCATGAAGCCGGCTGCCCCCTGGTTACCGGATTTGTGGCAGGCCAGACCGGTCTGGCCTGCACGGTCTATCCCGGGGACAGGAGTCCGGAATCTTTCTGGCAGGGCAGCCTGGAGCAGGGCGCTGAACAGGTCCTGGGCACCCTGTCCACTATCGTGGGCTTGATCGCCAGTATCCAGTCCCACGAAGCCGTGGCCATAGTCACCCGGAATCAACCCGGGCTTCGCAACAAGGTTTTCCTGGCAGATCTGGATAAATGTTTTTTCCAGACCCTTGATCTTTAATCCCTCGTCCAGCATTCTTAAAATCTGTGCTGCAGAATCCGGGAAAAGCACATGCTATCAGCCACTTATGCCTGTTTTCCACGCAGTGTATCGAGGAAATCAATAACCTATTGTGATGCTGTAAAGAAACCATGAGAGAACATTGCTGCCTCATCCTCGCAGAAAGGCAAAAACCAGACGAAATTGCTTGCAATTTTCCAGGCAGCTGTATTAAAGGCTTTTATACCTCAGGGCAGGCATAACAGTAACTTGGCAGCCCCCTTTTTTGCAGATTGAAGAGTTTTTTGCAGCAAATTGTTTCACATGAAACAATGGACAACATCTGCGGTTTTCAGCTAAGAATTGAGGGGAAAATCATGTCCGGCAATGATGCGATAATAGTTCTGGCAACCCGAAATCAGGGCAAAATCCAAGAAATGGGACGCTTGCTGGCTGCTGTCAGGCCGGACATAAAGGTTCAGGGGCTGGACCGGTTTCCACAGATAGGAGACATTCCTGAAACAGGATCCTCTTTTGAAGAGAACGCCCGGATAAAAGCCATGGCTGTAGCCAGGGGCACCGGTTATGTAGCCATAGCCGACGATTCCGGCCTGGAAGTGCCTGCCCTGGATGGTGAGCCCGGCGTTTACTCGGCCAGATATGCAGGCAAGGATGCTACTGACCAAGAAAACAATGCAAAGCTTTTGCGCAGAATGCGGCACTTGTCCGGTGATGCCCGTGCAGCCAGGTTTATCTGTGTTTTGGTGGCGCATGCGCCCGGAGGAGCCAGCCTGATGGTTCGGGGAGAATGGGAAGGCATGGTCCTGACCCAGCCCAGAGGAACCAAGGGTTTTGGTTATGATCCGGTTTTTTACGACCCGGAATTGAAACTTACAGCAGCCCAGATGGATCCAGTCCAGAAAAACCAGCGCAGCCACAGGGGCAAGGCTCTGGGACAGCTTCTCAAAAAATGGGATGCTTTCATGTACCAGATAAATCTGTAATCCGGACATGGTTCTTTTCATAAGATCAAAAATTTTTTCTTAACGGCCAGGCAGCAGACACCCTGCTGTTATAGATGTATAGTTTTGCTTTACGGTTTTTTTATTCCTGCAGCTGACAACATGCATAACGGAGCTTGACCAAGAATGTGCGGCATTATTGCTTATACTGGGCACCGTCCCGCTGTGCCGGTAATCATCCAGGGCCTCAAAAGCCTGGAATACCGTGGATACGATTCCGCCGGGCTGGCCTTTGAACATTCCGGACGTCTGCACCTGTTCAGGGCCTCGGGCAAACTCCAGGCCCTGGAACATAAGCTTGCAGGAGGACAGGTTCTGCATGCCACCACCGGCATTGGTCACACCAGATGGGCCACCCACGGACTGCCCAACGAAACCAATGCCCACCCGCATCTGGATGTCCACTACAATCTGGCGCTGGTGCACAACGGCATTATTGAAAATTTCCAACAGCTCAAATCGTTGCTCATGGACAAGGGATGCACTTTCCGCTCGGAAACCGACACCGAGGTTCTGGTCTGCCTGATTGCTCATGGCCTGGAACATACGGATTCCATCATTGAAGCCCTGTCCTGGAGCATGTCCCAGGTGCAGGGGTCCTATGCATTTGCCCTGATCAGCAGACAGCATCCAGGCCGGATATGGGCGGCCAGAAAAGCAAGTCCTCTGATTCTGGGGGCCGGTACTGGTGAAAATTTTGCGGCTTCTGATATTCCGGCATTTTTACCTTACACCAGAGATGTGGTGTTCCTGGAAGATGATGAACTGGTGGAAATGGATGCCGGTAACTGGACTGTGTATCGTGCCCACAGCCTTACCCCGGTTTCCAAACAGGTTCAGCGCATCAAATGGGACGTACAGGCTGCTCAGAAAGGCGGATACAGGCATTTCATGCTCAAGGAGATCCTGGAGCAGCCCAAGGTGCTGATGGACTGCCTGGCAGGCAGAGTGGACCGCAAAAACAATACCATCAACCTGTCCGAGCTCCAGGGCCTGCCTGTTCCTTCCCGGCTTCATATCGTGGCCTGCGGGACATCATTTAATGCCGGACTGTGGGGCAAATATGTCCTGGAAGGTCTGGCCGGGATTCCTGTAAATGTTGAAATCGCTTCTGAATTCAGATACAGGGTCCTTGTGGAGGAACCCGGAACTCTCTATGTAAGCATCAGCCAGTCCGGGGAAACCGCAGATACCCTGGCCGGGCAGCGGATGGTCAGAGAGCGGGGCCTGCCGGTTCTGGGGCTTTGCAATGTGGTGGGATCCAGCGTGGCCCGGGAATCCGACCGGGTACTTTATACCCAGGCCGGACCAGAAATCAGCGTGGCCTCGACCAAGGCCATGTGCAGCCAACTGGTTATGCTCTATCTGCTGGCACTCTACTGGGGTCATGCCAAGGACAGAATAGATTCCAGGACTGTGCGCAGAGCAGTTACAGACCTGTACAGCCTGCCGGCAATGATGGAGGCTCAACTGCCCCGGATACAGACCATGGCTCAGAAATTATGTGCACAATATGCCAGAGCACGCAGCTTCTTTTATCTTGGCCGCGGAATAAACTTTCCCCTGGCCCTGGAAGGAGCTTTGAAGCTCAAGGAAATTTCATACATACACGCGCAGGGATACGCTGCCGGGGAGCTGAAACACGGGCCCATTGCCCTGATTGACAATGAGCTTCCAACCTTTGCTCTGGCCCTGAACAACGATCTGCTGGGGAAAATCCAGTCCAATCTCATGGAGATAAAGGCCCGCAACGGGCCGATAATTGCCTTGACCAATCCTGAAACAGTATTAGATGTCAATGACAGGTGGGAGATACCCTGGCTGGAAGATCCCCTGAACAGTTTTCTGGTGCTGCCTGCCCTGCAGCTGTTTGCCTATGAAATGGCGGTCTATCTGGGCAAGGATGTGGATCAGCCGCGAAACCTGGCCAAAAGTGTTACGGTGGAATAACCATGCCCAAGAAAAATTCGCTTTTATCCTTTTTGTTCTTTTTCCTGGCTGTCTGGTTTCTGTCAGGCGGGGCTGTCCATGCAGACCACCACAAAGGCCTGCAGGGCTTCAATTCCCTCATGGAAAACGAGTCCCGGGCTCAATACCGTTCGCACTGGCTTGAGGTTGCCGGTTATTTTGAACGGGCATACAGGGAGAGCACTTCCGAATCCAGCGCTGCTGAGGCTCTTTTTTACCTTGGCCGAACTCATGAAGAACTTGGCAAAAGATCCTATCTGCGGGCTGATTTTGAAAAAGCTGAAGATTATTATACCCGGGTTGTCCGGGAATTCCCATTGCACGACCGGGCTGGTGAAGCCCAGTTCAGAAAAGCCGGCCTCCATCTGAATCATTACCATGACGCTGCTCAGGCATATATTGAATATCTGCGGGTTGTATATAATTTTTCCCAGAGCCGGTTTAAGCCTGAAGCTCAGAAGGTTTTAGAGGAGCTGGACAGGAAAAATCTGGAGAAGATCAGGCGGGCCGGAGGTGCAACAGCACAAGAGTATACAGACGAGGCCGATGCTGCCGGGTTCAGTCATCAGCCTGAGCCAGGCGGGACCATGAAACTAATGGAAATGACCCCTCCCGCGATCAGCTCTCAACCCGCACTGGATCAGGACAGGATTTTGCCAGAGGAGGCCCGGCTGGTCACCATCCGTCACTGGAGCAGCGACGAATATACCCGGGTGGTCCTGGACCTGGATTCGCAGGTTGATTACCATCACCAGCTCCTCAAACCTGATCCTGACCTGGGCACACCACACCGTCTGTTTATTGACCTGGAAAAAACCCGCCGGGGCGAAGACATTGCTGGAGAAGAGAAAGTGGCTGACGGCATTTTGAGCCGCATAAGGTCTGCTCAGCATACACAGGACAAATCCAGGGTTGTTCTGGATATTCACGAACTGGATAACTTCAGGGTTTTTGCCCTGGAAAACCCGTTCCGTATAGTGGTGGATGTCTATGCCCCCGAGGAAAGAAAAGTTTTGGGGACCCTTGAGGGAGGGCCTCAAATAACCCTGGATCCCAGAAGCAGAGAGCTGACCGCGGGAAGCCTGGTGGAGCAGCTGGGGCTCAAGGTCAGAACAATTATGATCGATCCCGGACACGGAGGCAAAGATCCGGGAGCCATATCCAACGGAATCAAGGAGAAGGACGTGGTGCTGCGAATGTCCAGGATTCTGGGCCGCCATCTTGAGCAACAGGGGTTCAATGTGCTGTATACCCGTACCAGGGACGTATTTGTGCCCCTGGAAGAAAGAACAGCCATGGCCAATTCCCAGAAAGCAGACCTTTTTATTTCAGTGCATGCCAATGCCCATCGCAACCCCAATGTCCGCGGCTTTGAAGTGTACTATCTCAATTTTGCCAAAACCGAGGACGCCAAAAGGGTGGCAGCCAGAGAGAATGCTGTCAGCACTCAGAAAATATCAGATCTGCAGTACATTCTCACCGACCTCATGCTCAGCTCCAAGATCAATGAGTCCAGAAATCTGGCCCAGAAGGTTCACACTAATACTATAAGCCATGCCCAGGGCAGATTTACTGATCTTGGTGACAATGGTGTAAGGCAGGCCCCGTTTTATGTGCTCATGGGAGCCAAAATGCCTTCCATACTTCTTGAGCTCGGCTACATGACCAATGAGCGAGATCTGAGGCTTTTGCAATCCGATGACTTTCTGGAATACATGGCCAAGGGACTGACTCAGGGGATACTGGCCTACAAGGACAAGATAGAGCAGTTTGCCAGCCTCAGCTACAAAAATTAGGCTCTTCGACGTATGCTGTGGAATTGTTATGGCATTCTGGATAAGGCTTTTGATTTTTAACTGTATATAAAATCCACACGTTGCGTCGAGGAGCCGAAAATTAGCCCGGGATCCTGTTTTATTTTCCATCAGGGTGGTGGTCATCGGCAGATGAAGACTTGCTCTTTATTCCTCCCAGCCGGTCCCCGTCCCAGGAGGCCTTGTCTTCCTCGGGCTCTACGTGAATGGTTACCTGGGACCTGGGCAGCTCTTCTTCAATGCCTTTTTCAATGCGGCAGCAGATCCGATGCCCTTCCTGAATTGTTTTGTGTCCCGGCAGCAAAAGATGAAAATCTATAAACCTCCTGGATCCGGATTTCCTGGACCGCAGGCCGTGATAAGCTGCTGATTCACCTGCATGTGCACGGATATGTTTTTCCACAATCTGAATCTCTTCTTTGGGCAGGGAAATGTCCATGAGGCCATGCATGGAGCGCTTGATAAGACTGATGCCCGAGCGGGGGATGTTAAGAGCTATCAGTACTGCAATCAGGGAGTCCAGGATGAGCATCTGAGGAAAAAACAGAATGATCAAAAGCCCGACAATAACCCCTGTAGACGTCCATACATCAGCTATCAGATGCTTGGCATCCCCTTCCAGGACAATGGAATCAAAATGCCTTGCTGCTCTCATCATGATCCTGGCCACTACCAGATTTATGCCTGCTGCAACAGCTGCAATGATGATTCCGAGGACGAGGTTCTCCAACGCCTGAGGAGCAATGAGACGACCCAGGGCTGAGTAGATTATTCCCCCCGCAGCCACCAGAATGAGTCCGCCTTCCAGGCCGCTGGCAAAATACTCAGCCTTGTCGTGCCCGTAATTAAATTTTTTATTTGCCGGCCTGAAGGCAATGGTCAGGGCCAGGACTGCAACAATACTGGCTGTCAGGTTGACCAGGGTTTCCAGAGCATCGGACAAAAGCCCCACTGAACCGGTGACCCAGAAAGCTCCGAATTTAAGGCCCAGGGTCAGAATCGAGGCCAATACCGACAATAAAGCAAAATTTCTTGGCATTACAGGCGGCTAACCGTAAAGGTTGACAGATGATTTTTAAAATGGACAAATAAAGTTATTTAACCCAGTTAACTCTATGTACAAATCATGGATCACATCCAAACTGCCTGAGTTTGTTCGCGACGTTCTACGGGATTTTTGTCAGATCAGCCAGCTGTTGTTTACTCAATTTCGCTCCCATGAGCAAACCGGCTGTGTCAGCTTCAGTTTTTTCAAGGAAATCCTGGGGGAAGAAATGCACAAGGGCCAGCTCTGGCGCTTGAAGGATACCGCCCATATCCTCTTCCGCCATGATCAGCAGGATAACAACATAGGCCCTTATCTGGACTGGTGTATCGGTTATATTTTTCATGAAAGCATGAAGCTCAGGGAGGATGCCTACCAGCAGGAAAACTACCGGCCATGGTTTGAAGCCAGACACAGCAACCCAGCCGTATTACCCGAGGAAAAGCTTATAAGCCAGGAGCTGTTTACCGTCCTGGACCAGACCAGGGAAAGCATTGACCGGGAAATATCCAGGATTAAGTTTATTCTTTTTCATTGCCGCAGACTTTTCATTCTGTATTTACCCGCTCACCAGGACAATCCCCTGCTGGCCCGTTTTTTATTTGCCAGGGAAGACCTTGTCCGGGAAGCTTTCAAGTCTTCCTACACTGAGCTGATTTCAGCAATCTACGGAGATAATCCCAAGAAAATGTTCGAACTGGCCGCCTGGAGCCTGGAGTGCGGCGGGTGGATTGAGGAAGCCGAAGCCGCTAGAAAAAGACTTCTGATGGACTTTGCTTGAACATCAGCAGATAATCAGTAAAGTCCGGGCAGAATAGGGGTCATGGCTGCTTATCAGTCTGTCATCTTTGCACGCCTTAAATTCCCTGGATCTGCCAAGCATGCTGAACTCGGGAACAGAGTTTCTCCACTCCATGGCGTGACCCCCGCTTCAGTTCCCGCACCTACTTTTAATGATTCCTTGCTCAAGACCTGATTTTCGGCTAACATACAAAAAATTTTGCAAAAAATGGAGGCTGTATGTTTGATTTCCTTTATCATAAAGATCCAGCAAAACTGAGATACGAACTGGAAGATGTCCAGAGTCCTCAGCTTTGGCGAGAGCTTTATCCTTACAAACGTGTCTGCCGTGTGGCCTTTGATGATTCATTTATTTTACCAAGGCCGCCGGAACAGATCTTTATCACTGACACCACTTTCAGGGATGGTCAGCAAGCCAGACCTCCCTTCACAGTGCAGCAGATCGCAGATATCTATGAGCTCTTGCACAGGCTGGGCGGCCATTCAGGCCTTATCCGGCAGAGTGAATTCTTTCTTTACTCGGACAAGGACAAGAAGGCTGTGGAGGCATGCCTGGAAAAAGGATACAGATATCCTGAGATAACCGGCTGGATCAGGGCCACCAAAGAGGATCTTAAACTGGTAAAAGAGATGGGCCTAAAGGAAACCGGCATGCTCACTTCAGTATCCGATTACCACATTTTTTTAAAACTTGGCAAAACCAGACAGCAGGCCATGGACGACTATCTCCAGGTGGCGGAAGCTGCTCTGGAACATGACATCATACCCAGATGCCATTTCGAGGATATCACCAGAGCTGACATTTATGGCTTCTGCATTCCTTTTGCCCAGCAGCTCATGGATCTGGCCGCTCAAAAGGGGCACCCTGTAAAAATCAGACTCTGTGACACCATGGGCTATGGTGTGCCTTATCCCGGAGCTGCTTTGCCCCGAAGCGTGTCTAAAATTGTGCGCACTTTCACCCATGAGGCAAAAGTTCCATGCGAATGGCTGGAGTGGCACGGACACAATGATTTTCACAAAGCCTTCATCAATACCACCACTGCCTGGCTTTACGGGTGCTCAGCAGCCAACTCAACTCTGTTCGGCATAGGAGAGCGCACCGGAAATGCCCCCCTTGAAGCCCTGGTTTTCGAGTACATTGCCCTGACCGGGGATGATGATGCTGCCTACACCCCGGCCATCACCGAGCTGGCCACATATTTTCAAAAGAAGCTGGGTGTGGATATTCCGGCTAATTATCCATTTGCAGGCCGGGACTTCAATGCCACCAGCGCAGGCATTCATGTGGACGGTCTGCTCAAGAATGAGGAAATCTACAATATTTTCGATACCAGGCAGATTCTGCACCGGTCCATTCCCATAATTATTACCGACAAGACAGGCAGAGCAGGTGTGGCATACTGGATCAATCACTTTCTGGATCTGCCAGAGGATCAGAAGGTGGATAAAAGGCATCCTGCTGTGGGCAAGATTTACGAAAAGATCAGGGATTCATACAGCAAGGGACGGACCACCAATTACTCCCATGAGGAAATGGAAAAGCTGGTTAGCAGGTATCTGCCCGAACTATTTTCATCCTCCTTTGATGAACTCAAAAAGCTCGCACACACGGTGCTGGCCAAGATCATGCTCGACCTGGCATCTCATCCGGATATGGCCTCCCTGGACCTGCAAAGGATTAATCCTTTGATGCGCGATTTCCTGCAGGAATCCCCCTTTATTCAGTATTTATACCTGACAGATGTCAACGGGTGCTTGCTAACCTGGAATGTAAGTGATATAGGCGACTTGTCCAAGTACAGGCAGGTAAAGCTGGGCAAGGATCTTTCCGACCGGGAATGGTTCGTGCGCCCAGTCAAGACGGGCAGACTGCATATCACTGATTTTTACAAGTCTTATTTTACAGGTAAACTGTGTCTGACTGCATCTGTGCCGGTTTTCAGTCAGCAGGATGAGATTCAGGCCATCCTGGGCGCGGACATACGTTTTGATGAGCTGGTTAAAATACAGGAAGACTTTGCAACAGATCAAAATCTGGCTTAAATTAAGGAGATGAATCATGTGGAAAATAATCGCCATACTCATCCTTGGATGCATGCTGACAGCATGCATGGCCGGCAAAGACACCGCAAACAACGACTTTGAGCCCATTTCCGAAAGGCCCCCGCCCGAGCGCGATGTTGACGGCCATCGTTACTATGATTTTGATGACATACCCATACCAAGGGAAATGTCTCTGGACCGCGAAGGCTCCATACTTTTCGAGGCCCAGGGAGTAAAAGCAGGGATGCTCACTTATACCGGCCGGGTGGACAGTGAGTCCCTGTTCAATTATTTCCAGGTAAGCATGCAGAATGAAAACTGGCGCCTGTTGAGCTACATCAAGTACGGCACCCAGATAATGACCTTTGACAAGGACGATCGCCTGTGCATTGTTCGCATCATAGAGGGCAGGCTGCGCACAGAGCTTCAAATCTGGGTATCCCCCAAAATATAGGGGGGCCGGAATAAGGAAACACACCCCTGAAACTAATGCCCGGCATTCAGCATGACATCCTGATAAACTTCTAGGGTCTGAAAGCTGTAGAAGTTTGATCTCTCTTTTTCATGTTCAGGCCGGGCATTTTTACTTCAGTATCCAGAGCATCCATGTTGCCAGCACCCTATCCAGTATTCAATGTGTTCCAAGGTAAGCGCATTCATATCGGTCTTACCGGGAGTATTGCCGCATACAAGATGCCGGATTTTATCCGTCTGATGCAGGAATCTTCATTTGATGCAGGATGCACTCTGACCAGAGCCGGCAGAGAATTCGTTACCCCCCTCACCCTCCGGGCATTGGGTGTTGATCCTGTCTATGATCAGGGCTGCTTCGATCCGGTGGATACCCCTTTTGCCCATCTTGCAGGCCGGACCACGCTGGATCTTTTTCTTATCGCCCCGGCCACAGCAAATATACTGGCCAAGGCTGCCGCTGGCCTGGCCGATGACCTGCTGTCCACTCAGATTCTGTCGTGCCCCGGACCTGTCTACTTTGCCCCGGCCATGAATCCCGCCATGTGGAACAATTCCATAACCAGGCGCAATCTGAGCATACTGGAAAGTTCCGGTCACAAAGTGATTCCTCCTGAACAAGGCTCCATGGCCTGCGGTGAATCAGGTACAGGCCGCCTTGCTCATGTGGTAAGGCTCTATTTTCATAGCCTCAAGGCAGTCAGTCCGCAGACCATGGATGGGCAAAAAGTTCTGGTTACAGCCGGGCCTACCCATGAATATTTTGATCTGGTGCGCTACTGGGGCAATCCATCCAGCGGCAGAATGGGCCTGGCAACTGCCCTGGCCCTCTGGATCAGGGGGGCCAGGGTGCATCTGGTACACGGCCCCATGCCCACCCTTGTATCCTTTCCAGGGCTGGAACTTCATCCGGTAACCAGTGCTGAGGAAATGTATGTAAGATGCCGGGAATTATGGCCTGATTGCAGATATGGAATATTTGCCGCCGCTGTGGCTGACTTTGCTCCTGAAAAAGCTTCCCAGCTTAAGTTCAAAAAGACGGGGCAAGATTTTATTACCTTGAGCCTGCACAGGACCCGGGATATTCTCGCAGAATTGAGCCGGAGCAAGTCCGGTTTACAAAAAGTCATTGGTTTCGCCGCTGAAACCGATGAGCTTGAGGAAAACGCCCGCAAAAAACTTTGGGATAAGGATCTGGACTTGATTGTTGCCAACCTGGTATCTCTGGAAGCGACCCCCTTCGGATCTGATGACAACCAGATTCTGCTCCTGGACAGACATGACCGCGCTCAGATGTGGCCCAGAGCATCCAAGGCAGAAATCGCATGGAGGCTGGTGGATTGGATAGCCGCATTGTAATGTCCGGTCCGCACGCAGTCCGGCTGTATAACCTGGGTGTCCGCCATCTTTTGAACTTAAAGAATCTTTTGGCAGCCAATCCTGTAAATACCACATGCCCTGGCAGTGAGAAGGTGCATTTAAATGAGCAGTTCCGCATTCAGAGCCCTTGCCAGGGCAAACAAATAACCTTAGATAAATATTTGAGACCTTCTTATGCAGTCTGGACATATTACGATTTGCCCTGTGACTTGAAGACAGATTTTCAAACACCCCAGGGCAGACTTATTGAGTCCATACGCACAAGCCTGGGCTGGTCCAGTGACAGCATGACTTACTGGCCTCTTGCCAGGGAAAAGGACAACGTCCTGGTTCCGGATTCGGATACTTTTCTGCAGGGCCTGGAGGTTATCAGTCCTGCTTTCATTTTTTGCTTTGGGGCCCGGGCATTCAATGTTCTTTTACCTGAGCAGCCATTTGTTTACGGCAAGCATGTTAAGGGTTATATGACAATTCTGGCCCTGCCGGCTCTGCAGGCCATGCTGCCGGATAACAGACTGCTTAAAAACTTTGCCTGGCAGATTCTCAGGACATTTTCTCCCCCAGGGAGCATTTAGGCATTTTATAAAATAGCTGGCTGATATTTTGCCAGGTTACAGCGGGAGATTGCAAATCTAACTATTTTGCCTGAATATTAACCCGGCCTGAAATCACCTGTTTCAAGCCGCATTAAATGAGACAAATATGAAAGTTTTTAAACTGTGTTTTCTTTTGATCATTATATTGTTCTTTTTCGGACTAGTTCATGCCGAACGCCAGGAGTACAGAGTTTTACAGTTGGATATTACCGGCCCCATAACGCCTGCAACTGAAGAGCTGCTCCAGAGTGCTCTGCAGCGGGCGGATGAAGAACGCTTTATTGCCCTGCTGGTTCGACTGGATACACCTGGTGGTCTTGCCGAGTCCATGCGCAACATGGTCAAGGACATTCTCGGTGCTGAAGTTCCAGTGATAGTGTGGGTGGATCCGCCCGGAGCCAGAGCCACCTCCGCAGGCGTCTTTCTGGTTGCCGCCGCTGACCATGCAGTAATGAGCCCTTTGACCACAATAGGATCAGCTACTCCTGTGGCCATATCCGGTGAGGAGCAGGATGATACCATGGCCGCAAAGATTATTAATGAGATGCTGAGCCTGGTACGTGCTGTAGCCAAGGAAAGAGGCCGCAATGTAGAGTGGTATGAAAAGGCTGTCACCGAGGCGGCCAATATTGATGCTGAAGAGGCTCTACAGAAAAGAGTCATAGATCACATTGCTCTGTCCATGGAAGATTTGTTCGACCAGATCGGGAAAAAGGGGCTTGTCGTTGGCGATGAAGAAGTTTTTTTCGAATTTGCTCAGCTGGAAATAGTAGAGTTTGAACCGGGTTTAAAGTACAAGGTGTTATCCTGGCTGCTGCATCCCCAGATAGCTTACCTGCTTTTTTTGGCCGGAATGGCGGGATTATTTTTTGAACTGTCCAATCCGGGAGCAATTTTCCCCGGCGTGATAGGCTCCTTCTGTCTGATACTTGGACTTTATTCTCTTGCTGTACTGCCAACTTCCATCACTGGAATTTTGTTGCTAATTTTAGGATTTTTGTTTATAATATTGGAAGTTAACATGCCTACATTCGGACTGCTTACAATGGCTGCCATAGCCAGTTTTTTCTTTGGTTCTCTTTTGCTTTTTGATGCTGATCACCCTTATTTTCAATTGCCAATCATGACCATTTTGCCAGTAATACTTATCCTCACCTTTGTTCTGCTTGCTCTGGCCTATTTAATCGGTAAATCCCAGATGGCTCCTAAAGCCCACGAAACCGGTATTCACAATTATTCAGCCAAGGTGGTCAATTGGAGCGGCAGTCAGGGACAGGTAAAATTGCGCGGCGAAATATGGCGGGCTACTTCCAGCGAACCCGCGCCCTTGCAGCCGGGTCAAGAGGTACAGGTGGAAAAGGTTGACGGTTTGACTGTTCATATAAAACCCAAATAATCAGGAGGAGCTAATGTTAACTTATGGCCTACCGATACTAATACTTGTTGTATTGTTTCTGATGAATGCCATCCGGATTCTCAATGAGTATGAACGCGGTGTTATTTTCCGCCTGGGCAGATTTCTCAAGGTCAAGGGTCCCGGATTGATCATAGTGATCCCGGTACTCGATAAAATGGTCCGAACCAGCCTTCGAATTGTCACCCTGGATGTTCCCCATCAGGAGGTTATCACCCATGACAACGTGACCATCAAGGTCAATGCTGTTCTCTACTACAGGATCATCTCCCCCCAACACGCCATTCTTGAAATTGAAGACTATCATTTCGCCACATCCCAGCTTTCCCAGACAACCATCAGAACTGTATGCGGAGCCTCTGAACTGGATGAAATCCTGGGACAGCGGGAAAAACTGAACACCAAGATCCAGTCCATTCTGGACGAGCAGACCGACGCCTGGGGCGTCAAGGTTACCACTGTAGAGCTCAAGCACATTGACCTGCCGCAGGAAATGCAGCGGGCCATGGCAGCCCAGGCCGAGGCTGAACGCGAGAGACGGGCCAAGGTCATCAACGCAGAGGGTGAATTCCAGGCCGCCAAGAAGCTCACCCAGGCCGCCCATATCATTTCCGCCTATCCTCAGGCCCTGCAGCTCAGGTATCTGCAGACCATGCGTGAAATGACCTCTGAAGCCAGAAACGCCACTGTAATTCCCATACCCATTGATCTTTTCAAGGGCTTAAGCGGTCTAATTGCTCAGGAATCAAAACCTCCAGTGGAGCCTGCAGACCTTCCTGACCCTGATGTTCCCCCGGATCCCCTGAGCGAAGACCAGAAAAAGTAAGATCAAAATAATAATTTTGCTGTTGAAGAGATTCGGCAATGAAATTGGCCAATTATAATGCCCTGATTAACGAAATATTGGCTCAAATCCTGGCAGCACAAAACAACAACCAGCTGCCGTCCCTGGAACAGGTACAGCATTTCACCCGTCTGGCCAGAAACATGCCCATGCATGCTGACGAATTCTGGCTGGCAGAAGCAGAGGATTTTGCTCATCTTGCAGACCAGCTGCTCCTTGCGGTGAAAGACAAACGTTTTGAAGAAGCTGTCCAGCTTGTGGATTCCATTAAAGAGGCATGGTCCTTTTTTCCTGAAAACAATTAACATTCACTGTATCCTTTTTTGTTTTCCACTGGCACTCGGGCATCCTCATATCTTTACTGACGGGCACGTATAATTATTGCCCGCCACGTCCAACAAAAAACTCGGCAGAAGTCCGCTTGATTCTGCCGAGTTTTTAACTTGATAAATTGCGTGCTTTTTTATACAGCTGAGCGAATCAATTGTTTCACGTGAAACAATAACTTCAGCACAAGGAGTACAGGGCCTTGAAATGGACCATTGCCGTGGCCAACCAGAAGGGAGGAGTGGGCAAAACTACTTCTGCCGTGAACCTGGCTGCTTCACTGGCAGTCATGGAAAAAAAAGTGTTGCTGGTGGATTGCGATGCCCAGGCCAATGCAAGCAGCGGCCTGGGCCTGGAGACTGAAGCTCTGTCCAATACTTTATATCAGGGGATCATGGGAAATGTGGATCCCCATGAACTGATCCATCCAACTGAACTGCTTTATCTGGACATTATCCCGGCCGGAAAAGACCTTGTGGCTGCGGAACTGGAACTGAACGAGAAAACCAACAGGGAATTTTATCTCTATCATATTCTGCAAAAAATCAGCACACCTTATTCGTATGTGATTCTTGACTGTCCGCCTTCACTGGGCCTCATAACCATAAATGCCCTCTGCGGTGCCAACCAGCTTCTTATTCCCCTGCAGTGCGAATATTATGCCCTGGAAGGCATTGCAAGGCTCATAGAAACCTTCACCCTGATCAAAAAAAGACTCAATCCTGATCTGGAGCTTCTGGGTGTTGTTCTGACCATGTACGACAAAAGAAACAGGCTCTGCCACCAAGTTGTAAACGAAGTACAAAGACATTTCCAGAACCAGGTCATGGAAACCATTATTCCTCGTAATGTTCGCCTCTCAGAGGCTCCCAGTCATGGCAAACCGGTTCTCACCTATGATATTCGTTCCACTGGGTCACATGCATATTTACGCCTGGCCAGAGAAATCAACACCAAGAAAGACCGCATGAACAGCAAAAAAGAAACAGGAATACCGGAGCAGGTTTATACCTTGCATGAATCCGCCCCGGACTCGTAAAGGATATGATCCTTGAAATGCTTCTTAGATACTCTGGAATTGCAACCCTGGCAGACAAAAGCAACCAGACCGCCCAAACTGGCTGTGCGTAAAGTGAACTTTCTGGGTGTATCCAAAGTCCAGTCCTGGGAGTAGTTGCCGCATCGCCTGCACTCCACGCATTTTTCCACAGGGTAGTTGAAATCCCAGTAGGATAGAAATGTTTTCCAATCCCCCATAGGTTCTGGCGAAGCTGCAGGTTTCTTGGGCTGACCTAAAAGGATCTGCTCCAGTTCATCCTGGTGACTGAGCCATTTTTCAGCGGAGATACAAACTGCAACCAAATCTCCTTTTTCACTATACAAAGGCTGTATCTGTTTTTGATTAATCATGGTTCCTCCTGAATTTACAATTGTATATAATGCCTGACCCGCTCATGGCAACCCATTATTATCAGACAATCATCACCAGTCCGAGTGGAATAAATGAAAATTGAATCCATCAGAAGCTGGCTTGCATAATGTGCAGATTATACCTCAAGGCAGCAGAAACATGAAGGCCTGGCCATGACTGCAGATTTCAGAGATACGAAAATACTGCCATGGTTTGAAGTAACATTCCACAGAAAACTTAGAGGAACCAAAATCAGGAAAGGATGAAGCCATGAAAAAAGTGGAAAAGGGACTGGGCAGGGGGCTTGATGCACTGATTAAACCCAGTTTTTATGAAGAAAAAAGCACGGATGCCATCCAGGTCAGCGTACACAAGGTAAAACCCAATCCATTTCAGCCGCGCAAGCAGTTCAACCTGGAAAAGATTGAGGAACTGGCCTTGTCTATAAGGGAAAACGGAGTCCTGCAGCCCATTCTGGTAAGACAGAACAAGGCCCATGAATATGAGATCATTGCCGGTGAAAGGCGATGGAGGGCAAGTATGGAAGCAGGCTTGAGCACGGTGCCCGCCCTGGTAAGAAATTATACTGACCA
Source organism: Desulfonatronospira sp. (assembly GCA_003551155.1). GTDB lineage: Bacteria > Desulfobacterota > Desulfovibrionia > Desulfovibrionales > Desulfonatronovibrionaceae > Desulfonatronospira. The sequence goes on along the minus strand of PUMA01000130.1, from coordinate 22,059 downwards.
GGAAGTGCTGGCCATAGCCTTGATTGAAAACCTGCAACGAGAGGATTTAAACCCCATGGAACAGGCTTATGCACTTCAGAGGCTGCAGTCTGAGCTGCAAATAAGCCAGGATCAACTGGCCGCAAGAATCGGCAAAAGCAGGCCGCAACTGACCAATATTCTGAGGCTCACCAGGCTGCCTGAAGGTGTGCGCAGCATGGTTGAAGATCAGCGCTTGAGTCCGGGCCACGCCAGGGCCCTGCTGGGAATAAAGGATGAAAAATTGATGCTTCAGATCTGCAGCAGGATACTCAAAAACAACCTGTCAGTGCGCCAGACTGAAAACATTGTCCAGAAGTGCCTGCAGCCTGATAAGTCTGCATCAAAAACAAAAAAGGAACAGGTTCTTTTTAACAGAGATCTGGAGAACATAATCAAACAGAAAACAAAGCAGCCGATCCAGGTCAGGCTGCAGGGAAACAAAGAAAAAGGTCAGCTGGTTATTAAATACAGAAACCGTGAACAGCTTAAGGGAATACTCAGCTACCTGGGACTCGAGGGCATAGATATCCTGGAAGAAACATGACAATCAAAGAGGAACTGATAAAAAGCCTGGAGCATATCAGCGGACAACCCATACTTGTAGTGGGCGATGTCATGCTGGATCACTACCAGTGGGGGGATGTTTCCAGGATTTCCCCCGAAGCTCCGGTTCCTGTGGTCTATGTACTGCAGGAGACTTACAGCCTGGGAGGGGCAGGCAATGTGGCCAAAAACATAAAGAGCCTTGGGGGGGAGCCTTTTCTCATTGGAATGGTGGGCGAAGACGGGCATGGTCATAAGATTCAATCCCTGCTCAAGGCCGAAGAGATCGAGAACGATCTGATCGTGTCCTCCCGTAGAAAAACCACCCTCAAAACCAGGGTGATAGGAAACAGCCAGCAGATTGTGCGTGTGGATATTGAAAACAACTCCCATATAAGTGCTCTGGACGAAAAACAGGTTCTGGAGAAGCTGAAACAACACCACCTGGGTGAATATGTCCTGGTCTCGGATTATGGTAAGGGCATGATCAAAAAAAAGATCCTGGCAGGACTCAATGATCGCAAAGTTGTTCTGGATCACAAAAGCAAAAATTTCAGAGACTATAAAAATATTTTTATCATGACCCCCAACCAGAAAGAGGCTGAAGAAGGCAGCGGTGTATTCATCAACAGCAACAAGACCGTAATAAAGGCCGGAAAAAAATTGATGCATGCCAAAAAACTGAGCAATCTGCTCATAACCCTGGGTCCAGAAGGAATGGTCCTTTTCAGCCAGGATTACAGCATCAGACATTTTCCCACCAGCGCCAGAAAAGTTTATGATGTCACAGGTGCCGGAGATACGGTCATCGCAGCTGTGGGAACCAGCCTCCAGGCCGGGCTTTCTTTGACCCAGGCCTGCATGCTGGCCAATTACGCTGCCGGACATGTAGTAGGGCAGGTGGGCACGGCTGCTGCAGACAAGAAAAGCATCGTCCGTGCAATTGAATTGTGGGATGAACCTAAGTTTTTTGATTGGTGACGGAACAACTGGAGATACAACAGCTGTCGCTCAGAGCGAACATGGCGTGGGCAATCCTTTTTTCCTTTTCCAGCCTTTCTTTGGAAAAGGACAGTTCCCGGCTGTTCTGATACATCCTGCCCAATTCCTGCCAGCTGGGAATACATTGATAACCTCGACACAACTCAGTTCTGTCTCGAACCCTCATCAGTGCGGCATCCTTGGAATCAGTTATCAGGACAAAAGGCACGGGGCCAGTGGGAAAAAGCCTGGCCACACTTACATACTGGGTTATGAAGGTTGAGACCGCCCCGGGACAAAAACCTAGAATTAAAGCAGGATTATCCTGGATAAAGACAACAAAATCGATAATAATCTGATACTCGCTGTCACCAAGGTCCAGATTCATTTCATATTTTGGAAATATATTTTCAACCGGATAACCCTTTTCCTCCACCAAAAGACGGGCGAGGGCCTGGCGGATATCCTCGTAAGTGGTTAACTGGATTTCCTTGCCGGTAATGTAATCAGTGATCACCTGATTCAGATTCACCTCATGCATTGGAACTTCCTTTATCATCTGATGTTAAAGAGTGATCAAAAAAGCCTGTAATCTGTTCAAAATCCATGAATTGCAGTTCAAAGGGATGCATATTCTCTTGAGCCATCCTGGTAACAAGCCTGTATCTTAAATCCTGGATCAGGTTCGCCTGGGCATGATCCACCTGCAAAACAATCCTCCCTGACCTGAAGAACCTGATCCTGAAACCAGAGATACCGTTCTTAAGAAGAAAATCCTCAACTTTGCGGATCCTGTCAAGATTCTGCCTGGTTACAGGATGATTGTATTCAAACCTGGTCAGAAGACAAGACCTGGAATATGCGCTTATCCCGGACAGGCCCATTTGACGGGCCAGATTCTTTATTATTTCTCTATCCAGGCCAAGACGCATAAATGGAGAGGCCACGCCCAGCTCAGATAATGCCCTGATTCCCGGCCTGTACTTATTAGAATCTGAAAAACTTGTACCATCAACAATGGCCATGGACCCGGATAATTGTCTGCGCAAAAATCCAAACATTGCAGATTTACAGTAGTAGCACCTGACAGGGCTGTTGGCTGTGACCTCCTTATGCGCCAACGGATCAAAATAAAGAAATTTATGTTTGATCGTATGGCGCCTGACCCAGTTTTGAACCTGCTTCATTTCAAAAAAAGTCAAATGAGGCCCAGAAAAGGTATATGCAGTGCAAGGGATACCAAAACGGGCGCAAAAAAAGGCCAGAGTGCTGCTGTCCAGACCGCCCGACAGGGACACGGCAACGGGAGAGATGGATTTGAGAAAAGTATACAGCCATTCAATTGGATTCAATTTTTTCCTGGGCATTGGTTAGAAAAAATTCACCGGATTCTATCCATTCCTTTAAAGTATTGGCAATCTCAAGAGAAAGATAATAACTCGTCAAAGGGACAGCGGACACTTTTTTATTATTTATCTCCACAGTACCTGAGAGGAGTTGTTCATAGGTGACATAGGCAAGAATTTTGGCTTTTCCTGCTCCATAGTCATAACCATAATCAATAACCGGCATGTGGATGTCTGCGTCACCCCCCCCTGTATACCAGGCTATCTCCTCATTAAGTACAGGTATGGGAATACCCAGACCAACAGCAATGGAGCAGCCGTAGCCGGCAAAACTTACCCCGCGCAGGTATCTGGAGTTCATCTGTTTTAAATCCCCTTTAACCATCAATGTACCTGCAGGCATTTTGGGTATTCCTCTTTCATTGCGGGGCGGGTCTGGGTTGTGCTGTGTTCCTGAACCAATCACGTATCCTGTTCCACCTCCCAGAAATATCCTGGTGCCTAACCCTGTGGTTAAAAAATAATGATCATTGAACAAGGGACTCAATTCGCCTGAAGTGGCAAAGTTAAGATTACCAATATTGGCCCTTAAAGGTCCCATGTAGGTATACTTGATCTTGTTGGTCAGATTTACAGCACAGTTATAGTTCTGATAAGCGTTCCTCGGATTGAAAAGAACTGCTGTCTTCAATTCATCCAGGGTAATATCCTTTTCCAGGAGCTTGCGCGGATAACAATCGGTTCCGTAGCCTAAAGCCTTTAAATGCACTGACTGGCCGCTGACAAGATCTTCAATTACATGTCCTCCTCCGTATGAAAATCTTCCGGGATATACCTTGTTCAGGGGATCATTTTCAGTAGGCTCAGTTGCTCCCAGATAGGCGTCAACCGCAGCCAGACCGGCATAACATGGTACATTGTTCAGCCATAACCTGTGAGCCTTGATCATGGGCGGCTTCTGGCCGAAGTTGAAAATCATGCCCGAGGAACACATGGGAGAAAAGGTGCCGGTGGTGACCACGTCTACCTCGCGGGCAGCCTTGACCTTGCCCTTATTCCGGACTAAACTGGCCATGTCTCTTGCATTGAGCACCACTGCCTTTTTTTTTCTGATTTTATCATTAATCTCTTCTATACTCTTAACAACCTCATACAATTTGGACATAATTTCACCTTGAAAGTCATCCGGCATTAACCAGGGCCGGTATACATAAGTATTAATCAAAAAGTGGACCTGTCTTTCATAATAACCTTTGCCATAAAAAATTGGGTTCCTCGACGCAACGTGTGGATTTTACACACAGTTAAAAATAAAAAGCTTTATCCAGAATGCCATAATAATAAATCCACAGCATACGTCCAAGAGCCAAAAAATTTTTACCTTAAGACCATTTAAGCTGCAAGAAAAACCATTGGTCTTTAACCATAGAAAATCATTCACTGCCAGAAGCTGTGAAAATGCCTGTACTCGCTGCTTCCCCCGCGATTATTCCTGAACATGAGCCCTGTAACCTGAGTAGTACTGGTTATGCCTTTATCTGAACTGACAAAAAGACTGACTCAAAAAGGGATTGTGGATGAGGAGACCGAAAAAATCCTCAGACAGATTGAACTCATGGAATATGATGAGGATATTCTGGTTATATTCCCTCATAAATATTTATTTGATTTATACAGCAATAGAATAGACAAAATTATTCAAAACCAGACGACCAAGAAAATAAAATATAAAATAAAAGACAAAGATATTAATAATTATAAAATAAGCAAATCACATATCAATTATGATTATTACAATAATTTTTTGTTTAAAAATTTTATAGTAAATAAAGATAATAAAACAGCAGCTGAATTATGCAGACAAATATCTGAAAACAAAAAAATTCAATACAATCCAATAAATCTTGTAGGAAACAAATCAACAGGAAAAACTCACCTGGTTAAATCTATAATAAACTCGTACAAAGGTAGATCATTCATTTCAAGTATACTTGAATTTAAAAATTTGACAGAAACAAATAAAGAAAATGATATAATCATTAATATAAAATTATCAGAAATATTAATTATCGAGGACATTCATGAGATAGTAAATAATATTCATTTGTTGAATTTCATAAATAAAATCATGGAAATATTTATCAGGGAAAATAAACAGATAGTTACAACGTTCAAAGGTTGCCGGAATGATCTAAAAATTTTGCCAGAAACAATCCATAAAATGATATTCAGGGGTTTGATATTAATTCTGCCCCATCCTGACCTGGAGCTGAAAATCAAATTTATAAAATTTTTTTGCAAGCAAAATCAGATAAGTATTTCAAAAAATGATATTTTTACAATGGCTAATATTTGTGATAATATCTTTTTTATCAATAAATACCTGAACAAGATTATGCTGGACCATATATCCGGTGCAGACAATGAACAAAAATTATCCTCAAGAAAAATATACCATGACCATGTACAGATTCATTCCCTGGACCAGAATTACTTCAACCGGATCATCAGCCTGGTGTGCTCATCCTTTCAAATCTCTGCCGCAGAGCTCATGAGCAAATCAAAAAAAAGAAATCTGGCCATGGCCAGGAAGGTAGCCATGTATCTGTGCAAACTGGAGCTTAAGTGGTCTTATCCCCGGATAGGTGCCGTTTTTGGCTGCAGACACCACAGCACTGCCGTATATAATATACAAAAAATCAATGAAAAACTGGCTGTTGATCCGGATTTGAACCAAATGATCCAGGACTTACGAACAAAATGCACATCACCTTTGGCTTGAGAGCAGAAAGGAACAGAAAATACATTTGAATAAAAATCATCACATTTTTACAGCACAAATCTTATAAATAATTTTATGTAGTTACATGCTATTCGAACATTTATACACAGGCTAATAAGGATAATAAAAATGGAATTAATAATATATAAAGAAGATTTTGTAGATGGAATTATTAAAGCCTCAAACATTATTCCTTACAAAACTGGAGCAGCTTTTTTGCGGACAATCTGGTTCAAGGGAGAAGCTGATCATTTGAAGATCATGAGCACTGACAGCAATGTGGAGTTTATAGGTCAATACAAGTCCGAGATTAAAGAAAACGGACTTATGGGCACACAGGGTAAAAAAATCACTGAACTGATCAGAAAGATGAGAGCAGGACCCATTGTTATTAAATCCGATACTGAAAAACAGACGGTTCTGGTGAAGCAGGATAAACGTCAGTACAAACTGCCCATGAGTGAAAGCTCTTGGTTTCCTGAACTGGAAGAATTCCCCGAAAAAAATATAGTCTCCTGGTCCGGAGAGATAATAAGGGAGATAGTGGAAAAAAATTATTTCTGCATAAGTGATGATGATACCATGCAGGCCATGACCTGTCTAAAAATCGCCCCTGGTGAAAATGAAAAAGTTGAGGTTTGCGCCTTCAATGGACATCAGTTGAGTTACTATACCCTGATCAACCCTGATCTTTACAGCAACATGCCCGGGAGCGGCATACTGATTCCCAAAAAATACCTTGCAGAGCTCCGCAGATGGCTGCCATTGGGAGGGGTTGACCTGTGTCTCACTGATTCCAGAATTTTTTTCCGAACCCAGGATCAGAAAGAGAGCCTGAGTCTTCCTTTAAGCATGTATCAGTTTCCCGACTATCATCAGTTTATCATGACCTATTCGGACAAGTTCGGCTCGCATATGACCATAAACAGAAATGAACTTATGGAATCTCTGGAAAGGATTCAGATTTTCAATACAGAAATTCAGATGTCCACTGTGATGGAGCTTTCATCCCAGGAGGTAAGGCTCAGCAGCACTGCTGTTGAAAGCGGAGAGGCCAGGGAGGCAATCGGCTGCAGCTATAGTGGTGATCTGGATCAAGTGGTGTTCAACACCAAAAACGTGTTGGAAATAATGGAACATTTTGATGAGGAAAATATAACATTCAGTTTTGCAGGACAGGTTCTGCCCTGCAAAATACATGGAGAGAGCAATGCCGACTATTTTGTGATGACCATGCCGGTTCAGATTGAACAGGAGACATACTATACTGAAGAGGAGATCATCTAAATAATATGGAAAAAAACAATAATCAAAGCATAGCTTATACCGCACATAATATCCAGGTTCTGGAAGGCCTTTCAGCTGTCCGCAAACGTCCGGCCATGTATATCGGTTCCACGGATATCAAGGGTCTACAGCATCTGGTTTATGAAGTTCTGGACAACAGTATAGACGAGGCAATGGCAGGTTATTGCGACCATGTGCGCATCACCGTGCACATGGACAACAGTGTAACTATTGCTGACAACGGGCGGGGCATTCCTGTTGATATCCATCCCAAGGAAAATCGTCCTGCTCTGGAAGTGGTTATGACTGTTCTGCATGCCGGAGGAAAGTTTGATAATACTAGTTATAAGGTATCCGGAGGCCTGCACGGTGTCGGGGTTTCCGTGGTCAACGCTCTTTCAGAATATCTGGAAGTCACAGTTCGTCGGGATGGACAGAAGTATTTTCAAAAATTTGAACGGGGAATCCCGGTCACAAAACTGCGCCAGGAAGGACCGTCCTCAGGTCGGGGGACTACTGTAAAATTCAGGCCTGATGAAGATATATTCCCGGAAATAGACTTTGATTATGATATTCTGGCCAAGAGATTCGAAGAACTGGCTTATTTGAACAACGGACTGATGATAGAATTTCACGACGAGCGTTTTCAGAAAAAGGATGTTTTCCAGTATGAAGGAGGTATAGTTTCATTCTTGAAGAATGTGAACAAGGATGCCGGCCTGCACAAAATCATCTATGCCCATGGGGATGTGCAGAACGTTTCCATTGAGTTCGCACTGCAATACAAAACAGGATACAAGGAGCATGTATACTCTTTTGCCAATAATATCCGCACAGTGGAAGGAGGAACCCATCTTTACGGTTTGAGATCAGCTCTGACCAGGGTCATCAACAGTTACATCCAGAATGCCCAGGATCTGCCCAGAAAACTCAAACAAAAACTGACAGGGGACGATGTGCGCGAGGGACTTACTTCCATTATCAGCGTCAAGGTTCCAGATCCCCAGTTCGAGGGCCAGACCAAAACCAAGCTGGGAAACAGTGAAATAGCCGGATACGTATCGGGTCTGGCTTATGAAAGGATTGCCGCTTTTCTTGGAGAAAATCCCAAGGATGCCAAGATGATCGTGGAAAAGGTCGTGGATGCGGCCCGGGCCAGAGAGGCTGCACGCAAGGCCAAGGAACTGGTTAGGCGCAAGGGGGCCTTGTCCGACTATTCTCTGCCCGGCAAGCTGGCTGACTGTCAGAGCAAAAACCCTGAAGAATCAGAAATATTCATAGTTGAGGGAGATTCAGCCGGAGGTTCTGCCAAACAGGGACGCAACCCCAGGCACCAGGCGATTCTTCCCTTACGGGGCAAAATACTGAATGTGGAGAAAACCAGGTTTGAAAAAATACTGGAAAACAACGAAATCAAGGCACTGATTACAGCCATGGGAGCCGGTGTGGGCAACGACGGCCTGGACCTGGAAAAACTCAGATACCACAAAGTTGTTATCATGACTGACGCAGATGTGGACGGCGCTCATATCAGAACCCTGCTTCTGACTTTTTTCTTCAGACAGTTCAGCCGTCTTATTGAGAACGGAAATCTGTATATTGCCCAGCCTCCTTTATACCGTGTACACAAGGGCAATTTTGAAAGATTCATCAGTGACGAGAAAGCCATGAATGATTTTCTGCTGGACCGGATATACGATGAAATCAAAATTCAGGAAGAAACAGGAACAGAATTCACCAAAGAAGAAATGGTATCCCTGATAAAAAATCTCATCACCCTGAGGGACAGCTTCAGCGACGCCGGAAATATGGGTATCAAGGAAGATCTCTTTCAGATACTTCTTACCTATGAGACCAGGCTGCATCCTGTTAATTTTGTGTATGAAGACTGCTCGGGATTTTTCAGGTTTATGGCTGCCAATGGTTTTGAAACCAGGCTGGAAAAAGAGGAAAGCGAAGTAGAAAAAAGGTATTTTCTGGTTTTCACGGACAAGAACGAACACAGCATCAGGCTGGGCATAGAGTTTTTCAATGCAGGTCTGTACAAAAAAGCTCACCAGCTCTATCAGGACGCCTTGAAACTGAACCCTGGACTTGGATTTGATATCGTAAACCAGAAAGAAACAATCCGGGTGCAGGGAATTTTCCCCCTGCTGGAAAAGATTTTTGAGCTGGCCCACAAAGGGATCAATATTCAGAGGTACAAAGGTCTGGGGGAGATGAATCCTGAACAGCTCTGGTCCACAACCATGGATCCCGAGAAAAGAACTTTGCTTCAAGTTCAGGTGGACGATGCCGAACTGGCTGATGATCTTTTTTCCAGACTCATGGGGGACAAGGTGGAGCCGCGTCGGGAGTTCATTGAGAAAAACGCTCTGGACGTGGCTGATCTGGATATTTGACAGGCAGGCTTTCGGTCCTTTGATGAGATTTTAAACACTCTTCCGGTTTAAGAATGCGCAGCCGGGAAAAGGATTACAATCTAAGAACTGCCTTGCTCCGCGTCTTCCTCAAGTCCTGCGTAGGCCGGGCTTGAGATATTCTTTTCCTTATGCTCAAGTACGTTTTAACCGGATGAACCATCTTAAAGAACTATCCGGCGAGTCTTGAGTATTGCCGAAAAAATAAATTATTATTGGAGTATGGAACTTGAGCCGTATCAGCATAGAACAGGAAATAAAAAAATCTTATCTTGAGTATTCCTTAAGCGTGATCATCGGCCGGGCTATCCCTGATGTGCGCGACGGGCTGAAACCGGTGCACCGCAGAATCCTCTACGCCATGCACGAACTGGGCAACACCTATAACAGGCCCTACAAGAAATCAGCCAGAGTGGTCGGTGATGTCATAGGAAAATATCATCCCCACGGAGATGCAGCAGTATATGACGCTTTGGTGCGCATGGCCCAGGATTTTAACATGCGCGATCCCCTTGTGGACGGGCAGGGCAATTTTGGATCCATTGACGGTGATGCTCCTGCTGCCATGCGTTATACAGAAGCAAGAATGTCCAGGCTTGCCGGTGAATTCTTGGCTGATATCGAAAAAAATACAGTCATTTTCAGGGCCAATTACGATAATACCCTGTTTGAACCTGAGGTGCTTCCGGCCAAGGTGCCCAATATTCTGGTCAACGGCAGTGCCGGTATTGCCGTGGGTATGGCCACCAACATCCCTCCCCATAACCTGGGGGAAGTGGCTGATGCCCTCCTGGATCTTCTGGATGAGCCTCATCTGAATGTCCTGGATCTCATGAAAAGAATCAAGGGCCCTGATCTGCCCACCGGTGCTTTAATTTACAATACCCTGGGAATCGAGGAAGCTTACCGTACAGGCAGGGGAAGCTTCAAAATCCGTTCCAGGGGGGATGTGGAATCCAGTCCCAAGGGCCATGAATCCATTGTAATTACCCAGATCCCTTATGCCTTGAATAAGGCCAATCTGGTGGAAAAAATTGCAGCACTGGTCAATGAGAAGAAAATCGAGGGCATATCGGATCTGCGGGACGAATCCGACCGCAACGGAATCCGTATTGTAATTGATCTTAAAAAAGGATCCATTGCTGATGTTATTATCAATAAGCTGTACAAGCTGACTTCCCTGGAAACCAGCTTTGGCATCAATATGATGGCAGTGGTAAATAACCGGCCTCAACTGCTGAATTTAAAACAAATACTGGAATATTTCCTGGAACACAGAAAGGAGGTTATTCTCAGAAGAACCAGGTTTGATCTGGAAAAGGCCGAGCACCGGGCGCACATCCTGGAAGGGCTGCAGATTGCCCTGGACAATATTGATGAAGTGGTCAGGCTTATCAGGGCTTCTACAACTGCAGCAGAGGCCAAAGACAAACTCATGCATACCTTCAAGCTGAGTCCGGTCCAGGCCCAGGCCATTCTGGACATGCGCCTGCAACGGCTGACCAACATGGAAAGAGAAAAACTGGTGCAGGAGTACAAAGAACTCTTGCAGCAGATTGAATTTTTTAAAAGTATTCTGGAGAACGTTGCGGTTTTAAAGGGTGAAATTCACAAGGAACTGAAGGATCTAAAGAATACATTCGCCACCCCGCGGAAGAGTGTAATCCTGGAGCAGGATCCGGACAGTATAGATATTCTGGATCTGGTGCCTGACCAGGACGTGGTGGTTACTCTGTCCAGAAGAGGCTACATCAAAAGGACGCTTCTGGAATATTACCATCAGCAAAAAAGAGGAGGCAAGGGCATAGCCGGAGCCAATGTGGGAGACAAGGACTTTATTTCCACATTGTTTACTACCAGCAATCATCAGGATATCTATCTCTTTTCCAACCTGGGAAAGGCCTACAGACTCAAGGCCTATGAAATCCCTGAAGGCTCACGTACTGCCAGGGGAGTACACATAAAAAATCTTCTGCCTCTGGGACCTGATGAGTACATAGCCACAGCCCTGGCCGAGCGCAATTTTCACCACCTGGACCATTTCCTCATGGTCACCAGGAAAGGAATGGTCAAGAGAACATCCATTGATCAATTCAGGAATATGCGCTCCAACGGGCTTATCGCTTACACCCTTAAGCCGGGAGACGAACTCATCGGTGTCCGGGTGGTCCGCCACGATTCTCAAGCGATCCTCTCCACCCTTGAGGGTTACTCCATACATTTTCAATTGAGTCAGATCAGACCCATGGGCAGAAATGCCTCAGGGGTTAAAGGAATTACCCTGCGGGCCGGGGACGAGGTTGTTTCAGCGGTAATTGCCAGCACTGACCAGGACAATAATAACCTGTTTACCATCTCGGAAAAGGGTTTCGGAAAGAAAACCTCTCTGAACATGTACAAGTCTCAGGCCAGGGGAGGCAAAGGTTTGATCAACATGAAGGTCACTCCAAAAACCGGCAGAGTGGTAGGATCTCTTCTGGTTTCAGACCGGGACGAATTGATCATATTCACCTCGGGCAACAAGATCATCCGTCTGAGCACCAGCGATATCCGCAAAGTGGGTCGTTCCACCCAGGGTGTGAAACTGGTCAATCTGGAAGACGAGCAAAAGGTCATTTGCGCTGACCTGATTATTCAGGAGCATGATCTTGAGCCAACGGATACTGACCTTGATTAGAATATTGTTCTACCGTTTCTGAACCTCCTGATGGGTAAAAAATGCAGATGGGTGTGCAAATCCTTTGTTTAAGCCTGCTGGCCATCATCTATATGGGGGGCTGTTCAGGTCAGGATCAGGCACAGGATATCTTTTACCGGGCTGAAGAGTATCTTGCCGCAGGAAAGGTGAACCAGGCCCGGATTTATTATGAGCGGTATCTACAGGAAGAACCAGGGGGCCCAAAGGCATGGAATGCCTGGAGCAGACTGCTCACCATAAGAGTGGATATGGAGGGTGATCTGCCCGCAGGAGTGAATATACTCCATGCAATGCAACTTGAATTCCATGCACATCAGGACAGGTTATGGGAGATCAATTCCAGGCTTGCTGATCTTTATTCCCGGCTTGGAAAGCCTGAAGAGAGTCTAAGGATATGGAAATCTCATCTTGAGCTGGCGGATTCTCTGGAGCAGGAGATGCAGGCCAGGATCAGTATGGCCAGGATAATGATCACCCTGAGAGATTTCCATGGAGCCAGGCAGGCAATGCAGGACGCCCCCCCGTGCTTACCTGAGAAGCATTCTGAACTGTGCACCACAATCCTTTATCTCTGGGGCAAGGCTTATTATCTGGATAACCAGAGCCGGCAAGCGGAAAGTAAGCTTGCCCAGGCTTATATCCTGGAGACAGATAATGAAACCAGATGCAGAGCAGGTATGCTGCTGGCAGAGGTGCTGCTGGAACTGGATGAAATTGTCCGAGCCAGGGAATTACTGCAGGAACTCAAGAAATTTCACCCCAACCCTGCTGCGGTGAAAGCTAGGCTGGACGCAATATGCGTGGATGAACTTCCAAAGTCTTTACAATTGGCGCCTGAAGAGCCTTGATCCTTACAGGCTGACTATTCCTGGTTTTTTCCCCGGTAATGTTCAATTGCTTTTTGCAGCATCTCACCTGCCTGATCAAGTTTTTCACGGTCTATTTCAGATTCAGCCCCCTGTTGGAGGTACTCCAGATTTTGCATGTATTGCTGCAAATGCATCAGGGTCAGGTAGTCCCTGGTTTTCTGAGGCTGACGCTCAAGGATCTGGATCTCTTCATCAATATCTCTCAACCGTTCCTCAATTTTCCCGGTTTCGTCCTGGAACTTAAGCTCCAGGGACAAGAGAGTTTCTTCCATGGATGACAGGCTGTCTTCTGTAGCTTGGGTCAGGTGCACTGCTTTCTCTTCGGACTCGGACATGCGCTTTTTGAGAAGATCCATTTCTGTTTGGGCGTAATAATAAAACACCACCAAAAGGATGAATGTAATGACAAAACCAGCCATGGCAGCCTTGCCCCATGCGCTTGAGGTATGGACCAGAACAGGTTCTTCCCTGATGGGTTTTTCTTCAGGTGCAGCCTGCTCCTGAATGTCTTTCAGCTCCTGCTTTTTTTGCTGTTCCAGGGTCATGAGCTCCTCCTTGAGCAGGTTTATCCTGTTTCGCAACAGCCTGAGATTCTCTCTGATCTCCCTGTTGCCGGGGTAGAAGGTCAGTGCTCCAAAAATTATTCCCAGTATAAAACATAAAAAGACAAACACATACATGGCCATTGACGGAGAGGTCAGGTGAACAAGCCACAGATCCAGCTCCAGAGGAGCCCTGTATCCCAGTGTTGCGGTGTTCTGGCTTATGACCAGCATTACTGCTGCAAATACAAACATCAAAAATATGACTCTTAAGGCATTCATTCAAGCCCCTCCCGGTTTAAAAGCCACAGATATTTTTGCATCATGGGCATGCATTCTTTAATTTTCAAAACTGTTTCTGCCGTATATGGCAGTAAAGTCATTCAAAAACTCTTTTATCTCATTGTCAAGCAAAGAGGTATCCAAACGCCATTCCCAGTTTCCCACTGATTCCGAAGGCCTGTTCATACGGGCTCCGGCGTCCAGACCGAGAATGTCCTGCATGGGCAAAACACAGAATTTAGCAGTAGAGGACATGGCCAGCCTGATCATTTCCCTGACAACATTTTTTCGCGTGATTTCACGTCCGGTATACAATTGTATTCTGTCCAGGCCGTCTTGGTTCAGTTCCTGGAGATACCAGCCCAGTACGGTGTTGTTGTCGTGAGTTCCGGTATACACTACGCAGTTGCCGGTGTGATTATGCGGTATATACGGATTGGTGGGCATGTCCTCGCCGAAGGCGAACTGTAATCCCTTCATTCCCGGCAGAGCATACCTGTCTCTGAGAGCCAGAACGTCTGGCGTGATATGCCCCAGATCTTCGGCTACGAAATGGGCTGGAGAGATCTCCCGGGTCAATCTGGACCAGAAATGTTCCCCCGGACCCTGAATCCATTCTCCGCCCGCTGCAGTCCTGGCACCAGCCGGTACCCTCCAGTAAGCGGCAAATCCCCGGAAATGGTCAAAGCGTAAAAGATCAAACATAACCAGGTTTTGCCTGATGCGCTTGATCCACCACTGAAAATCCTCACGGGCATTGTTTTCCCAGTGATACAGGGGATTGCCCCAGAGCTGGCCGGTTTCGCTGAAGTAGTCCGGAGGAGCGCCAGCCACATAAAGAGGATTTTTTTCCTGGTCCAGAAGAAAAAGATGGGGGTGAGCCCACAGATCACAGCTGTCCAGGCTTACGTAGATGGGCAGATCTCCAAAAATAACGATTTGTTGATTGTTGGCATAGGTTTTAAGTTTTTGCCATTGTGAGAAAAAAAGGTATTGATAATATTTTTCCCGCAGAATTTCCGCGGACAGTTTCTGCTTCCACTCCATGAGGGCTTGTTTATGTCTGTAGCGCAGTTCGTCTGGCCATTCATACCATGGAGCTCCCTGAAAGTGTTCTTTCAGAGCGCTGAACAGGGAAAAATCATCAAGCCAGTAGGCGTTTTGTTCGCAGAACAGAGCGAATCTGGCCTCGGTTTCAAACCGGCTGCGGCAACGCTCAAATGCCTTTTGCAGGAGAGCTGATCTGAATTTTTCAGCCATGTGGTAATCTGACCTGTCATGAGGAAAGGATGGAGTGTTCTTCAGGTCCTGATGATCCAGAAGACCCTGGTCCAGCAGCTGCTCAGGATCAATATACAGGGGGTTGCCGGCAAAGGCGCTGTAGCTGGAATAGGGGGAATTACCCATGCCCGGGGTAGTAGGGTTCAGGGGCAGAATCTGCCATATTTTTTGGCTGCAGCCGGCCAGAAAGGCTACAAACCTGTATGCGTGGGCACCGAAATCGCCTACTCCATACGGGCCGGGCAGAGAGGAAATATGTAACAGTATACCGCTAAGCCTGTTCATTGAGCCGGTTCCAGAAAGATTATTCCCAGTGGGGGAAGGTTTAAGGCCAAGGAATAGGGCTGAGAGTGGGCCGGAAAGGGACGGCCCGAAAAAAAGCCCGGGTTGTGAATACCTGAACCGCCATAACATGACTGGTCGCTGTTCAGGGTTTCGCGCCAGGGGCCTTCTGAGGGCACTCCCAGGACATAGTCCATTCTGGGGACCGGAGTGAAATTGGCCGCTACCAGAACAGGGTTCTCCTGTTTATCCAGTCGCAAAAAAGACAGCACACTGTTGTCTGCGTCCTGGCAGTCGATCCAGGCAAATCCTCCGGGCTCAAAATCCCGCTCATACAGCTGGGAATGGTCCCGGTAGAACCGGTTCATGTCCTTCATCCATAATTGGATCTGCTGGTGGGGCTCATGATGCAAAAGGTGCCAGTCCAGACTGTGATCATGGTCCCATTCCCGCCGCTGCGCCAGTTCAGCGCCCATGAACAGCAGTTTTTTGCCCGGATGGGCATACATGTAGCCCAGTAAAAGGCGGAGATTGGCAAATCTCTGCCAGTCGTCTCCAGGCATCTTGGACAATAGTGACCCTTTTTCATGGACAACTTCATCATGGGACAGGGGCAGAACAAAGTTTTCAGTGAAAGCGTACCATATGCTGAAGGTCATCTGGTTGTGATGGTATTTTCGAAATACCGGCTCTTTGTTCATATAGCTCAGGGTGTCGTTCATCCAGCCCATGTTCCACTTGTACCCGAAACCGAGCCCTCCTACATAAGTAGGTCTGGAAACCATGGGCCAGGAAGTGGATTCCTCGGCAAAAGTCTGAACACCGGGGTATGAGCGGTAAACTTCACTGTTCAGAAGCTTCAGAAAATTTATGGCTTCAATGTTTTCATTACCGCCGAATTCATTGGGTTCCCATTCCCCTTCTTGGCGGGCGTAGTCCAGATAGAGCATGGAGGCCACTGCATCCAGGCGCAAGCCGTCAACATGGTACATATCCAGCCAGAAAAGGGCATTGCTGATCAGAAAGCTTATGACCTCGTAGCGTCCGTAATTGAAGATGTAGCTCTTCCATTCCGGGTGAAATCCCTTGCGGCTGTCCATGTGTTCGTACAAATGAGTTCCGTCGAAATAGCCAAGCCCCACCTCGTCCGTGGGGAAGTGGGAAGGCACCCAGTCCATAATGACTCCGATCCCGTGCTGGTGCAGGGTGTCCACCAGGTGCATGAAGTCCTGAGGGGTGCCATATCTGCTGGTGGGGGCAAAAAAACCCAGAATCTGGTAGCCCCAGGATCCGTAAAAAGGATGCTCACAGACTGGGAGAAACTCCACATGGGTATAGCCCATTTCCAGCAGGTAGGCAGGGAGCTTGTCTGCAATTTCCCTGTAGGTAAGATGACGGCCTGGATCGGCCGGGTCTCTCTGCCAGGAACCCAGGTGCATTTCATAAATGGCCAGGGGGCTGTCGTGTCTGCTTAGTTCATGGCGGTTCTGCATCCAGTCCTGATCTCGCCACTGGTAATCCATTTTCCAGATGATGGACGCAGTACTGGGGGCGGTTTCCCAGAAAAAACCGAAGGGGTCGCCCTTGTCCACCCTGTAGTCCTGAAAACGGGAGCGTATATGGTATTTATATTTCTGGCGGGGCAGCGCTTCAGCCACAAACCCTTCCCATATTCCGGATCCGTCATTGCGTACATGGAGCTTATGGGATTCGTTGTTCCATGTGTTGAAGTCGCCCATGACACTGACCATGGAAGCATTGGGAGCCCAGACCGCGAAGTAGGTCCCCCTGACCCCGCCATGTTCAATCACGTGGGCGCCCAGATGCCGGTATAAACGAAAGTGCCTGCCCTCTTTAAAGAGATAGATATCCTGTTCAGTAAGCATATTCAGTTTTCTGTCCTGTTGATTCCCCAGAAGGTCAGGGCCAGCCATTGCAGAACCACATGGATGCGCACGTTGCAGTCCAGGGCCTTTAATGCGGTGTGCAGCACCAGGTTCATTCGGTACCAGGAAACCGGCCTGTGGCCTTGAAACAAATTCAAGTCTCCGCGCATGCCGCGGGCCAGCTCCAGCTGGAGCCTGACCACAAGCTGTCTGGCCTGGTCAGGATTCAAGACGTTTTTATGGGAGATTTTGTCCAAAAATCCCCGCCCGGAACTGATAAAACCCAGTAGAGCTTCATACAGGCTTTCTGATTTCTGGTCCAGAACAATATGGGGGGGCCTGTCCAGAGTAAGGACAAAACTTCTGGAAACCAGGGTGGGCGGAAGGTGCTCCCTCTGTCCGGCCAGAAAAACAAACAGGTTGCGGCTGACAGGTTCTTCCACGGCTTTGAGCAGGGCATTGGCACAAAACAGGTTCAGGTCATGAGCCCCGGCAATGACCACCATGCGCCAGCCATGGCTGGGGTTCTGGGCCAGAGCGGGCCTCATTTCGCGAATGCTGTCCACGCTCAAGCCATCACTGGGTTCAAGCCAGAAAAGATCCCGGAAAACTCCGGCCTCGATTTGTAGGCAGGGTATGCATTCAAGGCATGGTTCATCACCTGGACCGGAACAATGCAGCATCTTTTGCAGATGCCTGGCCAGGGCCCGGCGCTCATTTTCAGGGCCGCCTTCCAGGATCAGGCTGGTGGGGGGGCTATGGACCAGTCTGGACAAAAGAGAGAGCACCCTTGCTTGCTTGAATCCAGCTGGATTTTCCGGATTGATCATGGTGAGCATCCGCCTGATTATCAAAGATTTCACTGCACAGGCAAAAGAAGCAGACCCTTTAAGCCTGGAGGTCCTGAGGGTATTCACCTGATGGTCTGCTCTCTGTCAGGGCCAACCGAGACAATCCGCACCGAAGTATTGAGCATTTTTTCAATGTGCTGGATATACCGTACTGCATTCTCAGGCAGGTCCTCGCGCCTGCGGCAGTTGCCTATGTCCTCCTGCCACCCGTCCAGTTCATCATAGAGAGGCTTTACCCGGGCCAGGGCGTTTTCCTCCTGTGGAGGGTAAAGAAACTTTTTTCCCTGGTACTCATAAGCACTGCACACCTTGATACGCTCCAGGCCGCTCAGGACATCAAGCTTGGTCAGAGCGATCTCTGTGGGTCCACACAAGCGCACAGCCTCTCTCAAGATAACCATGTCCAGCCAGCCGCAGCGTCTTTTGCGCCCGGTGGTTGATCCGTACTCAGCACCCTTGGTCTGCATGTGTTCCCCATGACGGTTATCCTGTTCCGTAGGGAAGGGGCCCTGGCCTACCCTGGTAGTGTAGGCCTTGACAACGACTATAACCTGCTGCATCTGATAGCTGCATCCGGCTCCGGCAGAGGCATTACCGGTGACAGTGTTGGAAGATGTGACAAACGGATATGTACCGTGATCAATATCCAGCTGCACACCCTGGGCTCCTTCAAACATGACGGTCTGGCTCTTTTCCCGGGCAGTCTGAATCTTATGGGACACGTCTGTGAGGAAAGGAACCAGCTTTTTGGCCAACGGAAGGATATATTCCATGACCTGTTCAGGATTCACCGGACTTGACTTGTAAAGGTTTTGAAGGAGCATGTTTTTTTCAGGCAGGGCTCTGGCAATCTTGGCCCTGAGCAGGTCCAGATCCTGCATGTCACCGGCCCGGATTCCTATACGGGCCATCTTGTCCTCATAGCAGGGTCCAATGCCCTTGCATGTGGTGCCGATTTTATCCTGGCCTGATTTGGCTGATTCTCTGGCCAGGTCCAGCTCCTTGTGGTAAGGCATGATCAAATGGGTTTTTTTGCTGATGCCCAGCCTGGCCGGACTGATTTCTATTCCACCCTGGATCAGAGTGTCCATCTCCCGGCAAAGGACTTCCGGATCCAGAACCACACCGTTGCCGATGAGGCACAGCTTGTCAGGATGCAGAATCCCCGAGGGAATGAGGTGCAGGATAAATTTGCGATCTTTGTTGACCAGAGTATGTCCTGCATTGTTGCCGCCCTGAAACCGGACGATGATCTGAGCATGGTCAGTCAGGAGATCCACGATTTTGCCCTTGCCTTCATCACCCCACTGAGTGCCGAAAACAACCATGTTGGACATGAAATATCCTCCCTGGGTGCAGCCCCGCTCCATCAGGACGCCATGACCGGACAGCAGATTATGCAGGGTTGAGCCCGGATCCAGACTGTCCACAGGCGAAAGAAGTGCACTTATATTTTTGCAAACAGCTTATAAAATTAACATACAGGTACAGTAAAGTCAATGCATCATTCTGGATAAGTTTGCCAAGCCAGTTTAAATGTCTTATAAAATTATAACACATGTAATGCTTGATGCTGTAACCAGCTTTTTTCCGGACATGGTCCTTGCAGATCCCTATGAACAAACTCTATTTGAACAAGGAAAACAGAAATGCACTCCTGGGCCTGTTGCTCCTGCTCCTGATACAGGCAGCGCTGGTGTTCTGGCATGTACAGGAGGAGGTCCATGAGATTGACTATTGGAAGGCCAAAACCCTCAGGGTGGGATATCTGCCCTCAGAAAAGGTGCATGCTGAGCTCAGTCCCTATGGGCCCGGCTTTGAAAAGGAACTTGTGGAACTGTTTTGTCAGAAGCATGGTTTAAGGCCTCAGTGGATTAAAATGCAGAACTTCAGCCAGGGCATTGAAGGACTTGACCAGGGCCTGCTTCACCTGTTCCTGGCCGGCCCCGGGCTTGAAGGCCTTGAGAAGGCCGGGATTGTTAAGGGTCCGTATTATCTGAAAAGCAGGATGATAGTTGTTCATAACCAGGGGAGGTATCCCTTAAACAGCCTTCATGATCTCTGTTCCACAGATCTGGTGATTCCTGACCGTCCTCCTTACCGGCAAAAGCTTGACAGCCTTGAAAATCTTCTGGAATGCATGCTTGAACCAGTAAAAACAACCGAACCCGGCCAGCCTTTTTTCCGCACCCTTTCTGACCGCAGGTTTCGTTTCGGCCTCATGGACGAACTGAGCTTCAAGCTCTGGAAAGGATTATATCCTGAGGTTCGTAAGACTTATGCCTTTGAGGGGAATCGCCAGCACCGCTGGCTCTGGTCCGTCAGGCAGCAGGATCTCCATGAGAATTTGGAGGTCTTCTGGGAACAAGTTATTCAATCCGGCAAGCTGGCTGAACTAAGTGAAAAGTATTATGGTTTTTTCCCGGCCAATCAGGACCCTTATCAGCTGAGGCATTTTGTCAGGGTGCTGCATGAGGATGTCCCCAGATACACTTCAACCATACTGGATGCGGCAGAAAAGTACAGGCTGGACCCATTGCTGCTGGTGGCTCTGATTTATCAGGAGTCCCATTTTGATCCCCAGGCCTCCAGCCGCACCGGGGTGCGCGGGCTTCTGCAGCTGACTATGCAGACAGCCGCATTTCTGGGAGTAGAAAACCGCCTGGACCCCCATGAAAGCATTCTGGGGGGAGCCAAATATCTGAGTATCCTGCTGGAGAGCGTGGAAGAGATGGGAATTGAATCCTGGGACAGGTGGTTTTTTGCCCTGGCCGCATACAACCAGGGCCTGGGCCATGTTTATGATGCCAGGACTCTGGCCGAGCGCCAGGGATTGAATCCCGATTCCTGGTCAGGGCTTAAGCAGGCTTATCCTCTTTTAAGCTACAGAAAATACTACGAAGACCTGCCCAGGGGATATGCCCGGGGGTTTGAGGCGGTGCAGTTTGTGGAAAATGTCCGTTTCTACTATTATCTGCTCTACGGCCTGCTCTCACTTGCGAGGCCTGAAGTTGAGCACCTTGGCAGTTTTCTTGACTTTGTTCCGCCTGACTGGCCTGAGTAGACTTTTTCTATCCGGGTCTTTGTCCTGAGGCTCTTTGCTCATGCATTGATTGAAAAGCTGGTTTTTCCAGCGCACCGCCTGAATCATGGATAAAATCAGGATATCCTCTTCCCACTGCCGGCTGGGTGTAAAGCTCTGAACCCGTTCATAATACTTGTCCCACAAGCTGATCAAAGAAGCCTCATCCAGGCTGTTCAACTCATCTGCCAGCTTTCTGAGCACTTTTTCCATGGGGTTGTTGTCCTTGCAAAACAGGCTGTTGAACGTATGAGGGCGTGTAAACCTCGGGCCGGGGTACTGGAGGCAAACCAGCCCTCTTTGTCCGGGCCGGTTGCCGCACCTTAAAAAGTTTGCCCCCATACAAGCCCTGTGTTAAGTAAAAAAAGTGCCTTGAGCAACCCCCAAATTGGCATTTTCAGGAGGATTGAACACATGCAGGATTTGAGAAAAATGTATAAAGACATTCAGCAGGATCCTTTTCCCAGGGATATGGTTCTCAGGATGGGGGATCAGGAAATCATGCTGCGCAAGAGAACCTGGATAATCCAGGGCCAGGAAAAAGGCCTGCGTTACGGAGAAAATCCGGATCAGCCCGCAGCCATCTTTGAACCTGTAAGTGGCGGACTGAAGCTGGGAGGAGTGCGGTTCAAGGGGCCCGGTCAGGGCCTTGTGTCAGCCATTACTGAAGAGGACATGCTGCAGTCGGGCAAACATCCAGGCAAGATCAATCTCACTGATGTGGACAACGGTATCAATATCCTCCAGTATCTGCACACAAGCCCTGCTGCGGTCATTCTCAAGCATAACAATCCCTGCGGCGCTGCCTGGTCTGATCAGGGAGTGGAGGATGTTCTGCACAAGGCCTACTTTTCAGACCGCATTGCCGCCTTTGGGGGAGCTGTGGTGCTTAACAGGGCTGTGGAT
>PUMA01000144.1 GCA_003551155.1 Desulfonatronospira sp. | reverse complement strand
CTTGATGATGTGAGCTTTCAGGTGAAGTCTGGTGAGATACACGCGCTGGTCGGCGAGAATGGCGCTGGGAAGTCCACCTTAATCAAGGTGCTCAGTGGGGTCCACCCCAACGGCTCATACTCCGGGCGCATCCTTGTTGATGGTGTCGAACAACAGTTCCAGCAGATCAGAGACAGCGAAGACGTCGGTATAGCGGTGATCTACCAAGAGTTGGCGCTTGTGCCGCAGATGTCGGTGGTGGAAAACCTCTTCCTTGGGGTCGAGCGCGGCAAACCCTACGCCATCGATTGGGATACGGCGAACGGCGAGGCCAAGAAGTATCTCGACGAGGTAAACCTTGACATCAGTCCCAAGGCATTGGTCAGGAGCCTTGGTATCGGCAAGCAGCAGCTGGTGGAGATTGCAAAGGCTATCGCAAAAAAGGCCCGAATTCTCGTGCTGGACGAGCCGACGGCCGCATTGAATGAACAGGATAGCGCTAATCTCTTAAACATTTTGAGGAAGCTCCGGGATCGTGGAGTTAGTTGCATCTATATCTCGCACAAGCTGAATGAAGTGATAGAGATCGCCGACAGCGTGACGGTACTCCGCGACGGTAAGACCGTCAGCACGCATGATATGCACGGAGCGGATCGGCTCGACGAGCCTCGGATCGTTTCGCTAATGGTTGGTCGCGAGTTGACTGAACGGTTCCCCCGTGTGGAGCACACACCGGGCGAGGTGGTGCTTCAGGTACGGAACTGGTCCGTGCAGGATCCGGATGATCCGAACAAACGGATTGTCGATGACGTTTCTTTTGACGTACGGCAAGGAGAGATTCTTGGTGTGGCCGGTTTGATGGGCGCGGGCAGAACCGAGATTATGATGAGTCTTTTCGGTGCATACGGGAAGCGTGTCGGCGGCACACTTGCGTTGCGGGGCAAGGCACTTGACATTCGAAATCCAGGTGACGCAATACGGGCAGGTTTGGCGTATGTCACCGAGGATCGAAAGGGGAAAGGTCTGGTGTTGGGGATGGATATCCGTCACAACACGACCTTGGCCGCCCTTCGTACGGTCTCCAAGTACGCCATCATTGACCTGTTCGAGGAGATCCGCACAACCGAGCAGTATGTGCAGTCGCTGCGCGTAAAGACCCCAAGTATAGAGCAGAAAGTGAAGAACCTATCCGGAGGCAACCAGCAGAAGGTTGTTCTCGGCAAGTGGATGCTCACTCAACCCGAGGTGCTGATCCTTGATGAACCAACCCGCGGCATAGATGTCGGCGCAAAATTCGAGATCTATAAGGTGATGAATGAGCTTGTCGCGCAAGGCGTGTGCATTGTGATGATCTCCTCGGAACTGCCGGAAGTACTCGGCATGAGCGACCGAGTGATCGTGATCCATCAGGGGAGAATTAACGGTGAACTCCATTGGTCCGAGGCTACGCAGGAAAAGACAATGACATTAGCAACGGGAGGTGTCGGAAAATGACTAGTGAGAAGACCGGACAATCAAGTCTACATATGCTCCAGGATCAGTTGCGAAACAACATACGGCAGTACGCGATGTTCATCGCGCTGATCTCTATCGGGGTAATCTTCACCGTGTTAACCAACGGTGTATTTATGTCTCCCCGGAATCTCTCCAATTTGCTGTTGCAGACTTCCTTCATTGCGATCCTTGCGTTAGGTATGGTGCTGGTAATTGTCGGGGGCCATATCGATCTTTCGGTGGGGTCAATAGTAGGCTTCACCGGTGGCTTTGCGGCGGTGCTCCAGGTGAATTACGGATTCAATACCGCCACCGTTGTTATTCTTACATTGGCGCTGGGAGCCGTGATCGGCGTATGGCAGGGCTTCTGGATTGCGTATCGCGCGGTTCCCGCGTTCATCGTTACTTTGGCCGGTATGCTGATTTTTCGGGGCGCACTCATTGCTCTGACCGGCGGCCAGACAATCGCACCGCTCGCTTCGAGTTTTCGTGCAATTGGTCAGGGCTACATTCCACGACTCTTCGTTAATGTTGATGCTATAGCAGGCTTTCACGACCTGAGTTTCTTGATTGCCGTTGTAGCAATTGCCGCCTACGTCTTGTTAGAGCTTAGGGTACGAACGCGTCGGAAACGTTATGAATTGACGAACCTACCTATGCCGTTGTTCATTGCGAAGATCGTGATCGTGGCGTTCATGATGTGGTTTGTGTTCTCAACCATGGTTAACTACCGAGGAATTCCGTACTCGATTATGATACTCATGGCCTTAGTGCTTCTGTTCGTGTACATAACCCACAAAACTACATTTGGCCGACACGTGTATGCAATCGGCGGGAACCGAGAAGCTGCGCTGTTATCCGGTATCAACATCAAGCTCAAGACCTTCTGGATCTTCGTCATCATGGGAGGGTTGTCGGCCTTATCCGGGCTTGTGTTCACCGCCCGGTTGAACGCGGCTACTGCAGGCGCGGGTAACCTCTTTGAGCTGGACACTATCGCTGCCGTCTTCATCGGCGGCACCAGCATGCGAGGTGGAGAAGGTACCGTTGTCGGTGCAATCGTTGGCGCGCTTGTCATGGCAAGCTTGAACAACGGGATGGGTCTGATGAACGTTTCCTCTGAGTATCAGCTTATCGTAAAAGGTCTGATCTTGGTGCTTGCAGTTTGGTTTGACATCAGCAGCCGCTCAAGCACTTCCTAAGGAGAACCGGTCATGGATACATTGCAGAGAGAATACGAGCGATTTGGCCCCTGGGTGGCCCCCATCGAGGAACTACAGGATATCCCGCAGCAGTTTCTGCGATATCAAAAGCTGATTGCCGAGGCAGCGTTCGCGTTCAAGATTCCCATTAATGTGGAACGGCGTAACGTGAAGCAAGGGATGCCTCTCTATCATACAGTGGTAGTTTTCAGAAAGGACGATCTCCTACTGCTACAGCGAACTGGAAAAGATATCCACGCAACGGAGATTCCGTATAACGAGATTCAGTATCTTCAATACGTCGGCAATGTTTTGGTTGGCGAAATGCTTCTCGGCACGGCGGATCAGATCCACGTGCTGAACTTCAATCCTGTGGAGACAGAGCCCGTTGAGAAGGGAATAGGCATTATCCGAAAGAGCTACCTCCAACAGGGGACGCGGCTAAATGTTGACGCGATCGAAGAGCACCAGGATAACAACTCTCTGTTTTACGGGAATCTGATCGCGCAACAGTTTAAGGGCGAGGATGTAAGAGTAGTTCAGTATCAGCCGCCTATCGGTCTCAAGAAGAACCCTGGAAAGGCGCTGGAGCCGAACTCGCCCGCGCAGGAGCCCGTCTTACAGGATTCTATCTTTCTCACGAACGGAAATGAGCTGATTACGATCAACAGAATAGAGGAGACCAAACTACCCGAGAAAGCTGACCACGGATATCGGTATACTTTTGTTCCAGCGCACAATATTCTTGGCGTCATGCTTGAGCCTGACGATACCAACGATGTAGTTCAGAATCTCTCCTTCATCTTGAAAGAGACAAAAGTCGTCCTGCTTGTTGGGCCTGAGTTCCCGGTGCAGAAACTGAAGTCTATTCTCAACATTTAGCCGGTGGACATCAAGGAACCTGAGGCATCACTCGCTGGAGTACAGATTGCGAATCGGTGAGTATCGTGTTTTGTTTTCAATCGTGAGCACTAAGGATTTACGACGGACCTAAGGCAGATCGTTCCGAGCGGACGAGCGCGGCACATACGAATGAACTGTCTCGTGGTAAAACTCTCCGGGTGAATTGCCGCCGCGTTGTTTACAGCCGCATGATTGAGGCCCGTGATTTCACCGTCAGTCTACGGTCTACCATGGTCATCCCGATGAGGCGTGCGTCGCCGCGCCGCTCCTGCCCCAGTAGCGGGCATGGAGCTTGCGTCGGCGGCCGACACAGCAAAACGCAGCCCGGCGAGGATCGGAATATGTCAATGTAGATGACGTTCGATCTTTGAAATATTTCACGTTGCCTTGCGCATGAGTGATTGCCGGGTTTGCGGATCCGGGTTGAGGTACACGACCGGGTGCTCTTGCCAGTGGTGTTGTCCGTTGGGCCAGTGATCCGGGTGTTATTCTCTCGCCTGCTTGAGGACTTCGTGTAAGTTTCGGAAAATCTGGCCCGTAATTTCCGGACATTCTGTCCGGTTCAACTGGTAGCACTGAGGCGGTTTCGTGGTCAAGGGCAAGGTGGCGAGATCGCATTGACGGCGCATCGAGAAGGATGAGACGCCCGCGCTCAAGCAGTCTGTCGACGATCGCCGCTGCGAGATCTCCGTCGTGAAGCACGGAGCCCCACTCGGTGAGCTTCTTGTTGGTTGTGAAGATCATCGAACGGCCGTTGAGGTATCGATCGTTGACTACATGGAAGAGCATATTCGCTGCGTCGTTGCCATAGCTGAGGTATCCG
>PUMA01000037.1 GCA_003551155.1 Desulfonatronospira sp. | reverse complement strand
CTTCAAAAAAAGTAAAGAGGCTGCAGTTGACATTAAGCTGCCGGAAAGGGAACCTCATGATCATATCCAGGTGGATGCGGGAACGGATACATTGCTTGGGACATAATTCAGAAAAAATGGCTCTTCCGGTTTAAGCATACGCAGCCGGGTAAAGGCTAAAAGCTCTCGCCCCCTGCGGGGGAGCTGGTTCCGCTAAAGCTTTTGAGAGTCTTTGGGTTTGCCCCATGGACAGGCCGACACACAGACACCGCAGAGATAGGGAGGGATGTGCTTTTCCTGCTCATTGCTGCGGAGCCGTCCAACACATGCATCCAGATCAAGGGCCTCTGAACGCGTGGCATAGTGCAATGCCGTGGAGGCATTCCTGATCGCCCCGGCAGGGCAGGCCTCCACACAGTGGGTGCACTTGGCGCATCTATTCTTCAAGGGCTTATTCGCAGGCAGGGCCAGGTCTGTGAGTACGGTGACCAGGCGCACCCGGGGGCCGAACTGAGGAGTAACCAAAATTGTAGGTTTGCCCTGCCAGCCGAGTCCTGCCTGAATGGCCACGGCCTTGTGCGATATGGAAGCTGTAAAGCGCTCTTCACACAGGATCTGGCTGGCCGGGACAGGCAGGGCCTTTCCACCCCAGGACTGCAGCAGGCCTGAGACCCGGGTGGCAATATGATCCAGAAGGGCGTTGACGTTCTGGTAATGCCTGGCATAGAGCGGGGTGGGCCTGCTGGTGACGGGGTCCATGATCCCGTCTGCCAGATGTACGGCCATGGAGACTGCCCGGGGATAACCCTGCAGCAGCTCCGGGGGATCGGTTTCGATTCCTGCCAGACGGGACGTGTCCGCCACAGCCGCCAGATCGGCTCCCCAGTCCCGGGCGGCGTCATAAAGGGGCTTTGCGTTGGGAAGAGGTGAATTTTGCATGTATCAAAGCCTACAGCAGATCAGCGCAGGCTGCAACTACGCATGGGTTTCCAGGCCGGACCGGGTTAAACCTTCCATCAAGCTGTCATTAACTCCCTGAAAAACAAAACCTGATGATCAAGTTCAGAAAAAGCAGGAATGTGAGGTGCAGCTGTCAGCCATTGATCATAAGGACTGATCGCTCCCTGATGACCCCTCATTTCTCAGCTCTTTTTTTTCTTTTCCGCTCCCCTTCGAGTCCATTGGCCCCTGCTGCCTCTGATGCGGTCATGCTTCGGGGCAGCTGCCAGACAAGTCACTTCATTCGAAGGTGGCAGCAGGCCGTTCTGGCGGTTTGCGGCCGCCCGTAGTGCCCGCTGCACCTTAGTATTCCTTATCAGGCAAGGTCGAATCGATCCAGGTTCATGACCTTGTCCCAGGCGGCAATAAAGTCACGCACGAACTTTTCCTTTGCATCGTCCTGGGCATAGACCTCGGCCAGGGCACGCAGCTGTGAATTGGAGCCGAAAATCAGGTCCACCCGGGTTCCGGTCCATTTGAGGTCACCGGTTTTGCGGTCCCGGCCTTCAAAAGTATCACCCTGGTCAGATGTGGGGTTCCACACAGTGGCCATGTCCATAAGGTTGACAAAGAAATCATTGGTCAGCTTTCCGGGATTCTCGGTGAAAACTCCATGCCGGGAGTTTTGGTAGTTGGCACCCGTCACGCGGAGGCCGCCGATCAGAACCGTCATTTCCGGAGCGCTCAGGGTCAGAAGCTGGGCTCTGTCCACCAGCATCTCCTCTGCAGAAACCGTGAATTTCTTTTTCTGATAATTGCGGAAGCCGTCAGCCTCGGGCTCCAGAAGAGAAAAAGATTTTTCATCGGTCTGCTCCTGGGAGGCATCGGTGCGTCCCGGTGAAAACGGCACTTCCATATCATGCCCGGCATCCCTGGCCGCGGCTTCAACCCCTGCACAGCCGGCCAGGACGATAAGGTCGGCCATGGAGATTTTTATGCCTCCGGCCCGAGAGCTGTTGAAGTCTTTCTGAATGTCTTCCAGCACACCCAGGACCCTGGACAGCTGTTGCGGCTGATTTACTTCCCAGTCCTTCTGGGGACTCAGTCGGCTTCGCGCTCCGTTTGCCCCGCCTCGCTTATCCGAGCCGCGGAAGGTGGAGGCTGAGGCCCAGGCAGTTGTTACCAGTTCCGCCACTGAGAGCCCTGAATCCAGGACTTTGGCCTTGAGCTTTGCGATATCCCCGGCATCAACCAGGGGATGGTCCACGGCAGGAACAGGGGCCTGCCAGATCAGATCTTCAGCCGGCACTTCAGGGCCGAGATAGCGGGTCTTGGGTCCCATGTCCCGGTGGGTCAGCTTGAACCAGGCCCGGGAAAAAGCATCGGCAAAGCTCTCCGGATTTTCCAGAAAACGGCGTGAAATGGGCTCATACACGGGATCATAGCGCAGGGACAGGTCAGCAGTGGTCATCATGGGCCTGCGCTTTTGGGACGGATCGTGGGCATCAATTACCATATCCTGGTCATCTACATCTTTGGCCAGCCACTGATAAGCGCCGGCCGGGCTCTTGACCAGCTCCCACTCGTACTTGAACAATACCTTGAGGTAGCCCATATCCCATCTGGTGGGGTTGGGCTTCCAGGCCCCTTCAATGCCCGAACTGATGGTATCGCCTGCTTTTCCGCTGCCGAAACTGCTCTTCCAGCCGAAGCCCTGCTCTTCAAGGGGTGCCGCCTCAGGCTCAGGGCCTACATGAGTTGCAGGTCCGGCGCCGTGGCACTTGCCGAAAGTGTGGCCACCCGCGACCAGGGCCACGGTTTCCTCGTCGTTCATGCCCATGCGGGCAAAGGTTTCACGTACATCCAGGCCCGAAGCTAAAGGATCGGGATTGCCGTTGGGACCTTCAGGGTTTACATAAATCAGGCCCATCTGCACTGCAGCAAGGGGATTTTCCAGCTCCCGGTCTCCGCTGTAGCGCTTGTCCTCCAGCCATTCTCCTTCGGATCCCCAGTAGATGTCTTCTTCGGGCTGCCAGATGTCCTCGCGGCCCCCTCCGAAACCAAAGGTTTTGAAACCCATGGATTCAAGGGCGCAGTTTCCCGCCAGGATCATCAGATCTGCCCAGGAGATCCTGTTGCCGTATTTTTTCTTGATGGGCCAGATAAGGCGGCGGGCCTTATCCAGGTTGATATTGTCGGGCCAGCTGTTGATGGGTGCGAAGCGCTGGTTACCCGTGCCGCCGCCGCCCCTTCCGTCAGCGGTACGGTAGGTGCCGGCACTGTGCCAGGCCATGCGGATCATCAGGCCGCCGTAATGTCCCCAGTCAGCCGGCCACCACTCCTGTGAGTCGGTCATCAATGCGTACAGGTCCTTCTTCAGGGCAGCCAGGTCAAGCTTATTGAATTCTTCCGCGTAGCTGAACTTAAGGTCCATGGGGTTGGATGCTGGTGCGTGCTGGTGAAGAATGCCAAGGTTCAATTGTTTTGGCCACCAGTCGCGGTTGGATGTGCCTCTGCCTGTCGTGGTACTCCCGGTCCTGCCTGTCACCGGGCACTTGCTGTTTTCGCTCATTTCCGTTCTCCTCTCAGTTTATTGTTTTATTTCATCTCAGCGGACAAGATACAGGGTACAGGACTGGTCCGCCTGCCTTGAGGTCCTTTCCAGATGGATGTTCCTGTTCATACGAAGTGCTGAGGTGTTTTTTATCCATCATGGTGAAACTCCTGGCAATTTCCGCACAGTCCAAAGAAATCCAGGCGGTGGGCGGTTATGGAAAAGCCGGTCTGCCGGGCAACCTCCAGAGTCAGGTCGACAAGAGTGTCCAGTTCCGGATCAAAAATAGTCCTGCATTTTGTGCAAATTACGTGGGGATGAGGAAAAGGTTTGTTGCCGTCATAGCGGTTGCTTCCGTCAGGAAAGCCCAGTTCAAGAACCTGTTTTATCTCCTTTAAAATGGAAACGGTCTTGTACACAGTGGCGATACTCATGGTGGGGAACCTGTCTCGCAGCTGTTGGTAGATCTTTTCCACAGACGGATGGGCATGGCTTTCCGCCAGTATTTCCAGAACAGCCAGGCGCTGGGGGGTGATCCTGTGGCTGGTCTTCCTGAGGGCCACAACCATCTGCTCCAGGCGGGCTGTTTTGCTTGAATCCATCATATCAATAATTGTTCCTTATTAACAATTATTATCCATAATGCTTGAAAAGGTCAAGCATATTTATTAAAAGCCATGAGATTTTCGGGGCAATTGTCATAAAAGGAACAACTGTTCAGCATCAGAAATCGCATCCCCAACAATGATCTCATTGCCCGGACGGGCGTTTCGTATGGTTTTGAGCCTTTTCAAGGCTAGCCAGGCTTAAACTGGCTGAGTCATTAAACACAGCGCTAATAACCCGAATTGACCTGAAAAATCTGGCCAAGGTTATATTGTTACCGGTCGCTGATATGGAGCCACTTGGGGATCACCATAATGTAACCGGGCAGTGT
>PUMA01000056.1 GCA_003551155.1 Desulfonatronospira sp. | reverse complement strand
CATACTTATGAGGTAACTGTTCAGCAGATTTTTCCCTGCCGTGCATCCGCGGCCGGAATCCACTGCCGCGGATGCACAAAGAGATACAGGGATGTTTTACAGGTTAATACAGGTGCGGAAAGAAGACAAAGCTCATCAGGGTGACCATTATACCGACCACAACACCATAAAGGACAAATGGCCAGAAGGTCTTTCTGAGGATCAGCCCTTCTCTGCCTGAGAGACCAACCACCGCGCATACGGCCACGATATTGTGGATGCAGACCA
The DNA here is from genome assembly GCA_003551155.1 of Desulfonatronospira sp. Taxonomy (GTDB): domain Bacteria; phylum Desulfobacterota; class Desulfovibrionia; order Desulfovibrionales; family Desulfonatronovibrionaceae; genus Desulfonatronospira. The sequence continues at coordinate 4,180 of PUMA01000056.1, read as the reverse complement.
TGTTGCCGAAGCCTCCGCCCACTGCCTGGGCAGCTATGATGATCTGGTGCGGCAGGTCAAGCTGAGAGGCCATGCCCCACTGGAACTCGGTAAAGAGCAGGTTGGACACGGTGTTGGATCCGGTGATAAAAGCGCCAAGACCCCCGATAAAGCCGGCAAAGAAGGGCCAGCTCTGGCCTGCCACTGCGGCTATGGCTTCAGCCAGGGCCAGGGGCATGGATGGGTAGAGGTTGGGGTTCAGGGCTTCGTCGCCGATACCTGATCCCCGGAAGATGGACACCAGGGCCACTGCAAAAAACAGGGCTATGGCCGGATTCTTGATGCGCTTGATGGCTCCCCACCAGGCTGATTTGACCTTGTCAAACCCCATCTGGTGGATGAAGATGGTCAGGATGGCCACCAGCATAAAGGGGATGGTTCCGGGAAGATACAGGATGGCAATGGATCCGGTGACAGCTTCATAGCCCAGGATGTTCCTGAAGTCGATGGTGATCCCGGCCAGGAAAGATTTGAGAGGCAGCCAGTCCAGGCGGGTGAGCACCAGAATAATGCCGATGAGCATGTACGGGGACCATGCCCTGAACTGGCTCATGGTGGCCTTGAACCTGCTTCCTTCCACCGCGCTCACGGTGCCGGTCCATTCCGGATCCCATTCCTTCTGGCTGCCGAAGGTGAAAATGTCCTTGGGCACGGCAATACCTTTCTTTGCTCCCCAGACCACTATGCCCAGGCCGATGAGTCCGCCGATGAGGGAGGGGAATTCAGGGCCCACAAACCAGGCAAAGATCAGATAGGGCAAAGAGAAGGCCACTGCTGCGAAGATACAGAATTTCCAGGCCCCGAAGCCTTCTGTCCAGGAGCGGTTGGGTCCGAAAAAGCGGGTGATGAAGCCCAGCATGAATATAGGCAGGATAATGATCATGGGCAGATGCAACAGGGATGACCATTGTCCTATGAGCATGCCGAAGGATTCGTAATCGGTGAAATTGAGGGCTGCCGCACCTCCGGCTACTGCACCCTCAATGAGGTCGCGCAGAAAGCTCATGCCCAGGATAATAGGGGTGCCCACAGCACCGAAGGTCACCGGAAAGGAGTGGAAGGTCAGGCAGATGACTGCCGCGGCCAGGGGGGGAAAGCCCAGGGCCAGAAGCAGCGGGGCTGCCAAGGCGGCGGGTGTGCCGAATCCGGCGGCGCCTTCGATAAAGGCTGCAAACAAAAACCCGATAATAATGGCCTGCACCCGCATGTCCGGGGAGATATCCTGCATCCCTGCCTGTATGGTCTCCATGCCTCCGGAGTCGCGCAGGGTCATGAGGATGAGAATGGCGCCAAAGACAATGATCAGGATGCCTATGGCCGTGATCACTCCCTGGATGGACAGGGCCGCAACATATCCCACCGGCATCTGCCAGAAGATGACCCCGGCCAGCACAGCCGCAAACCAGGACACGGGCATGGCCTTGGTGGCCGGCCAGCGCAGGCCAACCATGAGCACCAGGGCGATAGCTATGGGTATCGCCGCTAAAAGGGCCAGAAATCCTACAGACATGTGTCAATACCTCCTTAGGTGTTAAAAAGTTGCTTGGGCTCCAGCACACTATTCATCCAAAATAAGCAAACAGCTGCATGCCGATGAAATTTCAGACAGGACCCTATCCAGGCATTGTGACCAGAAAAATTTACCGTGATATGGTATGTTTTGTAAAGTGGGTTCCTCAGCGCAGCATGTGGATTTTACATGCATATAAAAACAAAAGGTCTATCCAGAATGCCGGCTCCTGACACCTGATCCCTGCGACCTGAAAAATGAGTTTTTGCAGCCGCAACTTTCCAGGTCTTTGGGCCTGAATGTATTGAGTTTTTCCAGGGGATGCATTATATTATATTTGAATGGTTTTTTCGCGGGCCTGGGCCTGCAGGACCGGATGTTTTTATGGTTCATCCGGCTCAACCGTTTATATACCTTCAACGCCAAGGAGCAGGCAATGAATTTTGTTGATACCCAGGACGTCTCCGGAGCCACCATACTCATGCGCGTGGATTACAATGTTCCCCTGAAGAAAGGCCGGGTCACGGACGAAAACCGCATCCGGGCCTCTCTGCCCACCCTGCAGCACCTTCTGGAGCAGGACGCCCGGGTGATTCTCTGCTCTCACCTGGACAAGCCCAAGGGGAAGAAAATGCCGGAATGGTCCCTGCAGCCGGTGGCTGACAGGCTGTCCGTCATCCTGGGCCGGGAGGTTTCCATGGCCCCGGACTGTATCGGCGATGAAGTGGAGGAAATGGTGCGCGCCATGAAGCCCGGGCAGGTGCTCATGCTGGAGAATCTGCGCTTTCATCCGGGAGAGGAGGAAAATGACCCGGAATTCAGTCGCGCCCTGGGCAGCCTGGCCGAGGTGTACATCAATGACGCATTTGGTGTCTGCCACCGGGCCCATGCCTCTGTGGATGGAGTCACCAGGCACGTGTCCAGGTGCATGGGCGGGCTGCTCCTGAAAAAGGAATGGGAGTATCTTGCCAGGGTGAGCAATCCTGAAAGGCCCTTTCTGCTCATTGCCGGCGGGGCCAAGGTCTCCTCCAAGATCGGCGTGCTGGATAACCTTCTGGACAAAGTGGATGCCATGCTTATAGGAGGGGCCATGGCCAACACCTTCATCCGGGCCCTGGGATATCCCACGGGCACTTCCCTGGTGGAAGAGGATCTTCTGGATAAGGCCCGGGAGGTCATGGACAAGGCCAGGAAAAACAGGGTACAGTTATATCTGCCCGTGGACTTTATAGTCGGTGATGGTCCCTATGCCGAAGCCAGTACAGGAGTGTGTCCTTTTCAGGCCATTCCGGATGACCTCATGGCCCTGGACATCGGACCGGCCACCTGCACCCTGTTCGCCCAGGTCATGCACCAGGCCAGGACAGTGGTCTGGAACGGCCCCATGGGCGCATTTGAGTACCGCCCCTTTTCCCAGGGCTCCCGCAACATCGCCGAGACCATGGCCGGCCTGGATGCGGTGACCATAGTGGGCGGAGGGGATACGGACTCCCTGGTTTATGATCTGGGTCTGCAGGAGCGGTACAGTTTTATATCCACAGGCGGCGGGTCATTCATAGAGGCCCTGGAAGGCAGGCCCCTGCCCGGATTCAAGGCCCTGGGGGAATGTTCCGGCGCATAGAATCCTCAGGCAGTAGAGGCAGATGCACAAACCACAGGAGATATCATGCCCAAGAAACTCATGGCGGCCAACTGGAAAATGTTCAAGACCTGGGAAGAGGCCAGACAGACGGCCAGGGAACTGGTGGTGGGGGTAAGAAACGACCTGCCCCCGGACCGGGAGGTGCTCATCCTGCCTCCGTTTACTGCTTTGCGCGGGGTCAGCGAGATGCTGGTGCAGCAGGAATCTTTTTTCCTGGGAGGCCAGAATTTTTATCCGGCCGACCAGGGCGCCTTCACCGGGGAAATCAGTCCTGACCAGCTTCTGGATGCCGGATGCACCCATGCCCTGGTGGGGCATTCCGAGCGCAGGCATGTCCTGGGGGAACAGGACGATTTCCTGGCTTTCAAGGTTTCCTTCGGCCTGGAAAGAGGTCTCAGGATCATTTTCTGCGTGGGGGAGACCCTGCAGGAACGCAAGGCCGCCCAGGTTGAACAGGTCCTGACCAGGCAGCTGGTGCAGGGACTGGCAAAGGTCCCAGGGGATACTGGCCCCGGGGAACTGGCAGCGGCCTACGAACCTGTTTGGGCCATTGGCACCGGACAAACCGCCGGGACTGAGGACATTCAGGAGGCCCACGATTTTGTCCGGGCAAAACTCAGTGAAATGTTCATTCATGGCCGGGAAATGCGCATACTTTACGGGGGCAGCGTAAAGCCCGGGAACACGCCGTCCATTATTGCTCTTGACAATGTGGATGGTGTACTGGTAGGTGGTTCAAGTTTAAATGCTGAAACATTTTCGCGCATTGTTTTGGCATGATTTTTCGGGGGAGGTAGCTTCTTGCATACTTTGATTATTGCCTTACACATAGTTTCCTGCGTGGTCCTGGTGGTACTGGTTCTTCTCCAGTCAGGGCAGCAGGGCATGGGTGTAATTTTCGGCGGCGGCGGCGGCAGCCTTTTCGGCAGCGGCGGAGCCGGCGGAATGCTGGCCAAGCTCACCGTGGGAGTGGCCATTGTTTTCTTCTG
>PUMA01000040.1 GCA_003551155.1 Desulfonatronospira sp. | reverse complement strand
CTATTTTTTAAGTGACTAACGTCCTCTGATACCTGATCCCATCCACGCATCCTGCCAAGCGTCCTGCCACGCGCTTCGCGTGGATCGCGGGACACAAATGAGTTTTTGCAGTTGAAGCTTTATTGCTCATCAAGGGATTTTAATCCGGTCTTGATACGTTCATACAGGTCACTGTCAACAGGGGCGTGATCCAGGGCCTTTAGATATTTCTCTGTGGCCTTATGCCGGTTCCCTGTATTTTCCAGGGCCATGGCCATGGTGTTTAAAAAAGCCGGGTTTTTTGGACCGTATTCCACGGCCCTGGAAGACAAGTCCAGGGCCTCACTGCCCCGGTCCTGCATTATCAGCACATAGGCAAGATTGTTCATGGCTTCAGGGTTGTCCGGATTTCTTTCCAGGGCTTTTTTGTAGCTCTGCTCAGCCTTTTCCCAGTTTTCCATCCCGGCATGAACATTGCCGTGATTGATTAACGGCTGATCCCAGTCCTTGTTCCGCCTGAAGGCCAGCTCATACTCTCTCAGGGCCAGCTCGGTCTCTCCCATATACTCGTAAGCCACTCCCAGATCATTGTGCTCCTCTGCACTGAGAGGATCTGAAAGAACAACAAGCCTGGGCATGGAGCAGGCTCCCAGAAAAAGGCACAGAATAAGCAGGATGTATTTTGAGTGTTTCATTGTATGACCAGATACAGCCTGTTCATTTTTTCCCAGCGTCTGTCCAGCTCATGAGCATCTATGAAGGCGTTCTCCTTTATTCCTGTGTGAGCCAGAAACCCCTGGGGAGTGTAGCCCAGGATGACTATGTAATGCGGCCTGTCCACTATACCGCTTCCGGCATCCATGAGCACAATGACCGGCCTTTGGGAGTCCACGTTCCTTCTTAAAAGTTCAAGGCTTCCCCTTCCAGAACAGGTCTTAAATCCCAGTTCCCGGGCAAAGTTTTCCATGTCAGGCAAAAGAGTTCTGCGTATTTCAGGGATATACACCATCTTGGTGATCTCCTGCAGGGAAACCTCCCGGCCGTGGTATTCAAGCACTGCAGCCAGAGCAGCCGGCCCGCAGTCATGGGACCTGGCCTGGGGAATAAAGGGCACCTCAAGGCTGACCGTGTCCTCCGCCTGCAGGGTCTTCTGCGGGACCTGGCCGAACGGAGAGCATCCCGATATACACAGGGCCAGGCATGATAAGAATAAAAAAACGGTCTTACTGAATGACAATTGTTCTGTCGCTGAGTTTAAGGATCAGAACCACCAGAAGTATGATCACCAGCACAGAAATGACCAGCCCTACACCGTTTCCCCCGCCTATTTCATCGGAAAGGGAGGCCAGCTGGTGCAGTTGTTCGTCATCCAGGGTGTGCAGCCTGGCCATGGCTTCTTCCTGGGAAAGACCGTAATCCTGGAGGCGCTGGGCAACCAGCTTGTGCTCCAGGGCGGTTCTGATGGATTCAATCTTTTCAGAACGTTCAGACATCTGTTCCCCGGTGGAGAGCCTGCTTTCCAGAAGAGAGGCCTCTCCAGTGGATGGAATCAGGGACATTAAAACAAAAAAGATCAGGACAAACCTGCAGGTCCTGTGGTCTAGAAACATCCTCTTCCAACCCATTGCTGAATCCTCCCTTGGTTTTGAATTTAATACGTTATAATCGATTCAGGGGGCAAGAACAATATAGAAGATTGCCTAAAATAGCAGCCTGGATCATGCATGAGCCGGTTGGGACACCAGAAAACATCACTGATGAAAGGCATGATCCGGACGATCAGACCAGCTCCAGGCAAACCTTGTGCTGCACCGGATAACCGCGGCAAGAACCCCCTTCAAGTCGCCGGGAGGACCACCGGTTTTCTCAGGGCCTGCCTGACCCGGCCGCCTGCCTAACCCTGTGGACTGCGAGGTTCCAGGCGATGCCCGGCAGCAGTTGCAGTACACCGTGCTTTCTGAATTTGTCCGCCAGCTTCAGGATCTGCCGGGTACTGTAAAAGTCCCGGTAGATGTGGCGGCGCAGCTTTCTAAGCTGCTTGGAAGGGCAATGGTCAGAATAGATCTTGCCTTTGGGGTTTATGTGGTAGCCGGGGGTCTGGGCCACCAGCTCCTGCAGCCCGGAATACGGACTGTGGCGCAGGGTGGAGAGGGAGACGGAATCCATCCCGATTTCCCTGGCAAAGGGAGCTGTCTGAAGCATTTCGTCCACGCTTTCGCCTAAGTTGCCCAGTATGAAATAGCCGTGCTTGATCATGATGCTTTCCTTGAGAACATCGCAGTATTTGCGGATCTGCCCGGTGGTAAATCCTTTGCGCATGGCCTTGAGGGTTTTGTCGTGAGCCGATTCGATACCCAGCAGGAGTACGGCAAATCCCGCCTGTTCCATTTTCCGGATCACTGCCGGATGCCGGGCAATTTCCAGCCTGGCGTTGATCACGTACTTTTTCTTTATCCTTCTTTTCAGCAGAAGATCGCAGATACGCTCCACCCGGGACATGTCATGGGTGAACAGGTCGTCGGTAAAGGCCACTACAGGGGCGCTGATGCTTTCCAGCTCATCCACCACGCTTTCAGGGGACCTGGCGGTCCATTTGCGTTTGAGGCCCCAGGGATTCCTGTTGAAAGAGCAGAAGGTGCAGTTGAATGGACACCCGCGGGACCCGGCGATCATGTCCACCTGCAGACCTGTCCCGAGTCCCTTGATCTGCACATCGTATTTCTGCCTTCGCAGGCTCCTGCATGGCTGCAGACTGTCCGGGATGGGTCCGGGTTCACGGTTGGGATTATGGATAATCTGGCCATCCTGCCTGAAGCTGAGCCCGCTGATCCGATTCCAGGGGACTTGCCTGCAGATATCGAGCATGGTTTCTTCCCCGTCTCCCCTGACCACCCCATCCATGCCGGGTATCTGTTCCAGCCACTGGTCCGGAGCTTCTGTAGCGTGCCTGCCCCCGGCTATAAGCGTAACCCCGGGGTCTATAGAAGAGAGCTCCCTGGAAACAAAATCCCTTTCCCGGTCCCAGTTTACAGAGAAGCACACCAGGTCTGTGCTGCTTCTTATAAAATCAGAAGCGTGCCCGGGATCCCGCCTGAGGTCCACTATCTCCATCTCACCGGCAAAAGGTTCAATGACCGAGGCTATATGTTCCAGACCCAAGGGAGGCAGAAAACCCAGTTCCTTTAGTTCTCTGCGGTAAGGATAAACGCAGAGAACATGCCTGTAAGGACGGAGCTCAACCTGTCCCGGCTTTGCTGGAGGCAATGATTCTTCAGCCATGGTTTATCCGCTTTGAACTCTGTTGCATGCAGGTGCAGAAGGATTATGAACAGCAGCAGAGGCTCAGGGCCTTGCGCGCTTTTGAGGAGCTTCCATGAAGATTATTCGCAAAGTAATCATGCCAGTTCACAGTTTGAATGTAAATCCAAAAAGGAAGAGGTGCATGAAGGCAAGACCGTCTGACTCTGGCTGACCATGAAACGAATCTCATGGCCTCCGGCCAGAGTCAGCATTCCCACTATGTTCTTATGGTTATAACAGGTATCTTTGAGGACTTGATAACCTTTTCAGCTATTGAGCCCATGAGCAGCCTGTCAGCCCCTTTCCGCCCGTGGGTACCCATTATGATCAGGTCGATATTTTCCTGCCCGGCATACTTAAGTATTTCCTCATCTGCATACCCCTTCAATACTTTTCCCTGGGCATTGACCTTGCCCAGGTGCTCGTGGATAAAGACATTCATTTTTTTCTCGGCATCGGCCATAATCTTGTCGGTAATTTCCTGAAAAGATGACACCGGCACATCAAAGCCTCCATGACGTTCAAACCCTGAAGCCACAAAAACCACATGGACGCTGGCTTCAAATTTCTTGGCCAGGGTCTGGGCGTAAGCTGCCACTTTGGGACTCATCTCTGAAAAATCCACAGCGCATAGAATGTTCTTGATATCTGCCATGATAACCTCCTTTTTGCAGGATAAGGATACAATTGGTGTTTACCGGGTGTATATGGACGATTTGCATCGGCTCCTGTTCAGCAGGTCAATCCTGAGCCTGCCTTCCTCCACACCCAGATGGCGAACTCCTTCTCTAAACGCATGCCATATTCCACTATCAGGTCCATTCAGCTGGAACAGGTCCTGGCCTGTTATGCAGCCTGGCCAGGCTGAAGGCAAGGAGAAAGCCATAAGGCTTACATCAGTAACAATGAAGGTTTTTCCATGGAAGATCAAGGTGTGACTTGGGACCTTGTCTGTAGTTTCATAAAATTGGACCGGCAGAGTTTAAACAAAAGGGGTAATAAAAAACAGTATCTCATGCTTGTCCCGGGGCTGAATGATTCAACCTGCCGGCCGTATGCGGGAATCTTTTGTGCTACCTGGCATTGCTTGCAGCTGTGGCAGCTCTGCCTGGGCCAGGTAGATACGGAGCTCATAGGCTTCCTGGCTTGCAAGCTTTTTTTGAGAATCGAGTTTTTTCAGCTGTGAGTTTCATCCTGTTTTACAGGTTGTTTGAGGATTTTCCCAGAAAGATAG
>PUMA01000187.1 GCA_003551155.1 Desulfonatronospira sp. | reverse complement strand
TTTTCAGTTCAGCATAAAATTATGGACTCATCCATGAAAAATCTACTCAAGACCATGAAGGCCCTGTCGGACACCAACAGGCTTAAAATCATCAAACTCCTTCAACAGGGACCCAAATGCGTCTGCGAACTGCAGGCGGCCCTGCAGATATCCCAGCCTGCCGTATCCAGGCATCTGAGAATCCTGGAGGAGGCTTCTCTGGTAAAAAGCAGCCGGGATGGCAACTGGATCAATTATGAGCTGAACCCTGATCCGGAAAACATATATGCTGCGCACCTCAACCACAAGCTTCATCACTGGCTCGAACAGAACCCTGAGATCAAAGACCTCAGGGAAAGAGCCAGGACCCTGCACCGCAGGGATTTGAAGTAAAAACAGGGAATATTTTTTATGGTTCCTCGATGCAACGTATGGATTTTATATACAGTTAAAAATAATGAACTTTATCCAGAATGCCGAAGCCGGAAATACCGAATGTGAGAAAATATTAATAATTCCACAGCATACGTCGAAGAGCCTTTTTTATGAGCATGGACAGACAAACAATAGCGGACAATCTTAGAAATGTTTTTCTTCCCTGGTTCTTATTGATATTTGGACTGGTCACAATTGTCTACAAAACCATATCCGGTGAACCCCTGTTCCCTGTTTATGATTACGGTGAGCTTAAAGAATACTCCATCTGGGAGATACCCTACGTATATATTCTCAATTACGCCACCAGGGCCTGGGGCACACTGCTTTTCGCTTTTATGCTGGGAGGGGTCATCGCGGCCTTTGTACCCAGGGAAAAGATGAAAAAGTACCTGACCAGCCGCAACTTCTCCTCATACATCCTGGCTGCACTCCTGGCTCCGGCCATGACTGTATGTTCCTGCGCCATGATCCCCATCTTCGGGGGACTTGTTGTGGCAGGGGCAGGCATCGGACCGGCGGTTACCTTTCTTCTGATGGCTCCGGCTGCCAACTTTATCGCCATCATCACCACCATTGACATAATTTCCCTGGAACTGGCCGTTTCCCGGGTGATCTTTGCTTTTTTCGCAGCCATAGCAGTGGGATATCTTGTATCCCTGACCAGGGCGGCAAGAGCAGTGGAGAAGCGTTTTTCCGGGATTAAAGTGCAGACAGACCAAGACGTGCAGGAGATCAGGGAAAGCTTTTCCAGGAAATCGGGGAACGCCCTGCACGAAGCAAAAGACCTGCTCAAAAAGGTTGTCCCTTTTCTCCTGCTTGGCCTGTTTATAGTCAGTTACATAGACGCTTTTCTGCCCCCGGAGATAGTGGCCCGGTATCTGACTGGAATCACCGGAGTAGGGATTTCTGCTGTCCTGGGCGTGCCCCTTTATACTCCCACCCTGGTTGAAATTTTTCTTATCCGGGCATTGCTGGACATGGGCATGGCCCCTGCCGCTGCCCTGACCTTTCTGATAGCCGCGCCCATGGCTTCCATTCCTTCCATGCTCGGGGTCGCGTCCCTTGTAGGGAGGAGCCTGGTTGTCAATTATGCAATTCTGTGCATAATCATGGCTTTTATCGCCGGAAGCATATATACATTCTTGTTTTAATCCATAAAAAACCAGGAGGGAAAAATGGAAATCAAAATAGCAGGCCCGGGTTGTGCGAAATGCAAAAATCTGGAAGACACTGTAAATGAAGCGGTCCGGGAAGCGGGCATTGAGGCCCGGGTAACCAAGGTCACTGATTTAACTGAGATAGTCAAGCTGGGCATCATGTCCACACCCGGCCTTATAGTCAACGGCAAGGTCAAGTTATCGGGCAAAGTGCCTTCAAAAGCGGAAATAACCCAGATACTCGCCTCTGAGGCAGACAAATAGGCACAATATATCTGGGTGCATGAATTGTCCCCGGGGGAAACAGTCAGAGCTCAGGCAATGTTCGAGGCCGGCATCCTGGTCTGGGTGGTCAAGCCCATGGTCTTGTTCGTCATGGCCCTCTGTACACGGTGATCATCGCCATGGTCTACGTCCTTATGCTTCCTGGCTGGCCGGGATCATTCCCTCTCATATCTGAATTCATAACGCAGCCCTTTAAGCAGACAGGCGCACATGAGAAGCATAATGGCGCAAAAAGGCAGCGCCGCTGCAATGGCCATACGCTGCAATCCTTCGAGGCCTCCGGAAAAAAGCAGAATGGCTGCGGTTACGGAAACGATCAGACCCCAGATGAGTTTCTTGCTGGTAGGTGGGTCCGCCTTCCCCCTGGAGGTCATCAGGCTCAGCACAAAGGTGGCTGCATCCGCCGAAGTCACAAAAAAGATCACCAGCAGCAGGACTGTAAGCAGGGTCAGGAATTCGCTTAACGGATAAAGCGAATACAGCTGAAAAAGTCCGATGGAAACGTCCCGGGCCACAGCAGCGGCGATATCTGCACCGTTGCCCAGTTCAAGGCTCAGGGCGGTTCCGCCGAATACGCTGAACCATACAAAGGTCAGCAGAGTCGGAATCAGAAGGGCCCCGGTAATAACCTCGCGGATGGTCCTCCCTCGGGAAATGCTGGCTATAAAAAGGCCTACGAAAGGAGACCAGGATATCCACCATGCCCAGTAGAAAAGAGTCCAGTCCTGAGTCCACTCCAGCCCTATGAACGGATAGGTGGTAAGGCTTATATTCAAAAGGGCGGTGATGTAATCGGAAAATGTGCTGATGAACACATTAAGTATCATGTTCGTCGGACCCATCAGGAGCATGAACAAAAGCAGCAGTACAGCGAGCAAGATGTTGCTTTTGCTCATTATCTGCATCCCCCGGTCCAGTCCGGCCATGCTGGAGGCCATGAAGATGACCGTTATAATGCCGATAATGACCAGCGTACTGAAGAAATCAGCCTCAAAGGGAAGTATTGAGGCCAGGCCGCTGTTGATTTGTATGGCCCCCAGTCCCAGAGAGGTTACAATGCCGAATACCGTGGCAAAGACTGCAAGGATATCAATAAAGTATCCGGGAAACCCATATATCCTGCTGCCGATCAGGGGATAAAAACAGCTTGATATCAGCGGGGGCATTCCCCGTCTGAAAGAGAAATAGGCGATGCACAGGCTCATTACTATGTATACGGCCCATGGATGCACCCCCCAATGGAAAAAGCTGTGGAGCATGGCGAATCTTGCCGCCTCTGGAGTGCCTGCTTCAATATAACCGGGTGGACTCATGTAATGGCTCATGGGTTCAGCCACACTCCAGAATATCAGCCCGATTCCCATCCCTGCGGCAAAGAGCATGCTTGCCCATCCAAAATAGGAAAACCTCGGCTTTTCATGGTCCATGCCCAGTTTGATATTGCCATACTTGCTCAGGGCCATGAACAGGCTGAAGACCAGAAACAAAAAAGTAGAGACCAGGTAGAACCAGCCGAAATTGGTTATGATTGCACTATGCAGCCAGGCAGACCACCTGTCCAGTGCACTGGAGGCGAATATTCCCGCCAGAATAACCAAAAAAATCGCCAGCAGCGATGTCACGAATACGATGTTGTTTTTAAGCTTCATTGCATCCGCCATCCTTGTTTTTGTCGGAGGCAGGAAATCTGCAGACATCGGGAATAATAAAAACGCTTCGGCCGGGCCTGTGAGGCAGGATTTCCGCAATGGAGCCCAGCATCTGGCTCACGGCGTCCATTCTTTCTGACTTGCCAACGACGATGAGATCAACATCCAGCATTACCGCCTGTTTTACGATCTGCTTGTGGACCGAACCAAGGGTCTCGATGGGCTGGACACTGTTATATGCATGCGAGCATTCACGGGCCAGGCGGTTAAGATTGTCCAGCACGCGTTTTCTGCGTGTCTCTTCTGTAACGGGATCAGGGGCTCTTTCCCCCACATGAAGAATATAGAGCTTGTTGGCCATGAATCTGCGGTCCACCAGGTAAGGCAGGACAGCAGCATCAGTGTGCTTGAAATCCGTGGCGTACATGACCTGTTCCAGGCTGGCTGTAGACCTGAACAATCCAGGGTTGTAAATAAACACCGGAAGATTGCTCTGGCGAAGTATATCCGAATCGATATTGCCGAACAGGGCACTGCGGAAAAGCGACTTGGGCATCCAGTGAAGAGCTATGTAATCCGCTTTGTTTTCTTCAGCCGTTTCCACGATACTGACAGGAACATGCCCGCTGCGGATATGTATTTTTACGTTGAAACCAAAATTGCCTGCATCTTTGCTGATTTTTTCCAACCCTTCCTCAATGCTGCTCTGCTGTTGAGAAGTTATTTTCGGGGCCGCATGAACAAGATGGATCTCCCTGGTCCCGAAATTTCCGAGAAACTCGAACATTTTCATGAGCTTCTTTCGGGGCTCCTTAAGACTGATCTTGACTGCGGCCTTTTGCAGCACCTTGGTCTCCTTAAGTTGCAACCACGGAATTTGTAGACTCAGCGGACTGAATAATCAGATAGTTAGTTTCCATCCGGAAACGGTTCTTTTTCCTTTTGGCTGCGTCAATCTGCACAATTATTCGTCAACGTATTAAGATACGCCTCCTCATAATTGCTTGATTTCCTTGCCAAAAGAAAAAACT
>PUMA01000009.1 GCA_003551155.1 Desulfonatronospira sp. | reverse complement strand
CTAAAGCCCGCACTTTACCAGGATTCCAGCATGAGCGCAGGAAATAACGTGCGGGCTTAAATCCGCCTAGCTCGCTTCAGACAGTTTAAGCCTCTTTTGACAAAACCACGTAGCCGGCATTTTGGATAAGGCTCATAATTTTTAACTGTATATAAAATCCACGCGTTGCGTCGAGGAGCCACATTAATTTTCAATGTAAAAAATACTTATCCGGATGACAAGATATCAAAGTACAATATTTTTCAATTGGCGGACTGAAAAATCCTGGTCCACGATCCTGAACACCGGACTGAAAAAAAATCCTGACATGCCTTGTCCCTGGAGGCTTTCGGCTTTCCGCAGGGAGAGATCCGGACTTGCCCAGGGCCATTGCTCAGGGCACTGACATGATGGCCTGTGGATCAATTCCGCTCCCTGATAAAAATTTTTTATATTTTTTGCAAAAAAAGCTTGCTTTTATTTTTTCGAAAGATAAAATTATTAATTACGTCTTTCATCAGTCTCTGTTGACAGGTTAAAATGGTGAAGCCTGGGCTGGTGATTTTTTTTATTTTATTTTTCAGGAGAATTTTTCTATGACCAATTTGTACGTGGGCAATCTGCCCTGGAGCACTACTGAGGCCCAGCTTCGCGATTCTTTTGCCGAGTTTGGAGAGGTAACTTCAGCAAAAATCATTGAAGACCGTGAAACCGGCCGTTCCCGGGGCTTTGGCTTCGTGGAGATGGAAAGTGGTGCTGATGAAGCCATTCAAAACCTGAATGGCAAGGAATTCGACGGCCGCAACATCAAGGTAAATGTGGCCAAGCCGAAACGTGAACCCCGTTTCTAATCCAAGTCATTCAGTATTTGACCTTAAAACCGTCCCGGGACCCTCCCGGGACGGTTTTTTTAATTACAAAAACGCTACTGTCCTCTGGACCAGCGAAAGTATACAAATATTCTGCCTGAGTTGTCCCTGTCCTTGTTGATGCGGGAATACAAGTTCTTTATTTCATCCTTATCCAGAAAACGAAGAACTCTTTTCTTCAGCTGTCCGGTCCCTTTGCCGCAAATGATTTCAAGCTCTCTGGCTTTTCTCTGCTTTGCCTCCTGAAAAGCGTTTTCCAGGGCAGAATCAATTTCCCGGCCTTTGTTGAAAACAGGGTGAAGATCCAGGCTCAGGCTTCTTCTGGACAAATGGATCACCTCCTGGTCAATGTACAGATAACTTCACCTGACTAATCAGACAATAATAATTTACATGGGCCTGCTCCATGGACTTTTTTGTGCGGTGCATCTGAACAACCACCTGAATCCCTCGATGTTTGCGCAAAAGCTCATAAATAATGAGGCCCTCGAGGGCTGGAGGGCCTCATTGCCAGGAGGGGTATATGTAAATGGGGAAGAGGCCGGGTTGTGTCAGCCCTGGCGTTTCCCCGTTGCCCTTTTCGCCGGGCATTGAAGTGGTCTGAAAGCTGACCCGGCTGAACATTCCCCCTGGACTCTTACCTGAAATTCGAATCCAAGGGGCAGCGGGACCGCAAGAGCTACATTTCTGAAACTTAACATTTCCTTGTTTATCTGATTCAAAAGGTCATTAACCCATTGCATTTCGGTAATAGCAAAGATTATGCCAATAAATGTCGCTGGAAACCCGTGTGCTGATACTGCGCATTCTTGATCTTTACAAGGTGTTGTTCACATGGAACATTGACAAAAATAAGACACATGTGCCAATTTTATACATTGGGCTATACAGAATTTGACTGCAAAAAGATTTTGCAGTCAAAGGTGGCGGAAGTAATTAAAATAAAAATAGGCTGGTGCAGATGAGTTAATTTCAGACCAGATTTTTTTATTCTATATTTGAATCCCTGATCTTGAATTTTATTAAAATAAAAGCTATAAGTTATAATCAATTAACGACTGACCCAAATCATCTGCTTATATGCAAGAGCATTCCACATCTGGGTATTTATTCACCAGTAACAACAGCCTCCAGAAAGAAAGAGACATTCATTTGGAGTATCAGGAGCTGGTGAAAAACGCTCCCATAGGCATCTTCATCTCCACGCCTGAAGGTCTTTTTTATTCTGCCAATCCCGCTATGGCCTTAATGCTGGGTTATGATACGCCCGAAGAACTGTTGAACTCCATAACAGATATTGCTTCTCAAATTTATGCCGAACCATCAGACAGGGAAAAACTCCAAGACCTACTGAAAGTCCATGGTCAGGTATTCAATCATGAATGCCGCTGGCTGCGTCGCGACGGGACTCAGATCTGGGTTTCCAACAACGCTTATGCTGTGCAGGACAAAAAAGGAAAAATCTCTCATTACCAGGCCTTTGTTGTTGACATCACCCGGCAAAAAATGGCTGAAGAAAAACTGCTTGAGCAAAAAAGCCTTGCCGAACTGGCCCGGAAGCAGTGGCAGCGTACCTTTGACACCATACCCGATCCCATTGCCCTGATAGACACAGAGCACCGCATTATACGCTCTAACAAAGCCATGGCCATGCGGCTTGAATGTGCACCAGGAGATATTGAAGGCAGGTTTTGTTACGAAGTAGTCCACGGTCTTTCTGAACCGCCTGATTTTTGTCCTCATTCAAAAATGCTGTTCAAGGGAAGTATTCAAAAGGCGGAAATCTCTGATGAGCGCCTGGGTGGGATTTTTGAGGTCACTGCAACCCCGATGTTTGATGCCGGCGGACAGCTGACTGGCAGTGTACATGTGGCCAGGGATATTACAGAAAGGAACCTGGCCGAATCCAGGATTTTAATTCAGAAGTCCCATTTTCAGTCAATTTTTGAAAACACCAGGGATGCAATGGCGTTTTTCGATACAGAGGAAAGGGTGTTTAATATCAACAGCCAGTTTACCTCCATGTTCGGATTTGAGCTGTCGGAAGTAAGGGGGTTGAACATCAATTTGGCTGTTGATCCTGAAAAAAAAGATCCAGAGCATGGTTACCGGAGGATTCTGCGCGGGGAAAACATGGAAATGGAGGCTGTTTGCCGCACTAAACAAGGCAGGCCGATCCATGTTCTGCTCAAAGGAGGTCCTGTTCAGGTGGACGGTCAGATTGTAGGGGGATATGCCATATACTCCGATATCTCCGACCGCAAGCATGTGGAGGAACGACTTAAATATCTGAGCCTTCATGATCAGCTGACCGGCATTTATAACCGTGCTTATTTTGAAAACGAACTCCTCCGCCTGGCCAAAAGCAGAGAGCACCCCATAACTATCATATGTTTTGACGTGGACGGCCTGAAGATGGTCAATGACACTCTGGGCCATGAACATGGTGACAGGCTTTTGAAGCTCAGTGCCAAGCTTCTGCAGGATTCTCTGCGCGAATCAGACGTCCTGGCCAGAACAGGAGGGGATGAATTTGTGGCTCTTCTGCGCAGGACCAGCAGACAGGACGGCCTGAAAATAGTTGAACGCATCAGGGCCAGGATCAAAGCATACAATCAGAAAGGAAAGCCGGATCAGATTCCCTTGAGCATATCCGTAGGTTTTGCCTGTGGAGAGGATGAAGCAGATGATCTGGCTGAAGTTTTCAGGGAAGCTGACGATCTCATGTACCGGGACAAGCTGAGCAAGGATGTCACTGTCAGGGCCCTTATAATGAGGGCACTTATTTCTTCCATGGAGGAACGCGATTTTATCTCCCGTGGGCATGCCCACAGAGTGGAAGATCTCTGCCGCCGTCTGGGAAAAAAAGTTCAGCTTTCGGAAAAACAGATTTCAAACCTGGCACTGCTGGCTCAGGTACATGATCTGGGCAATGTGGGCATACCTGATCATATTCTTTTCAAGCCAGGCCCTTTGACGGATGAGGAGTGGGAAGTTATGCGCACGCATCCTGAAAAAGGATACCGTATAGCCAGCTCTAACCCGGTCCTGGCTGAAATTGCCGGTCTCATCCTGAGACACCATGAGCGCTGGGACAGCAGTGGTTATCCCCTGGGGCTGAAGAAAAAAGAGATACCCATAGAATGCCGCATCCTGGCCATTGTGGACGCTTTTGACGCCATGACCAGTGACCGCCCGTACAGAAAAGCCCTGTCTGTTTCAGAGGCGGGCAGAGAACTTAGAAAAGCCGCAGGGATCCAGTTTGATCCTGACCTGGTGGAGGTATTTCTGGAAATTGTGGGATCAGATTGAACAGCCATGTTTGACCAGCAGGTCAAAAAGCAGCCCCTTACCCTTTGCCTGACCCAGCTGTCCGCCAAACATCAATCAAGTTGAGTGTTGAGTTATAAGGAGTTAAGGCCTTGACCCCGCTACTCAATAGCTAGGAATAATTATTGACTTTGATTAAAAAAAAGACTAATTAAAGTTTATATTAAGCATAATGTTTATTAAAACTTTCACTAAAGACAATCAGCTTGTTCATAAGGAGGAAAAATGCAAACCGAAAAAATAAGTTTAAGCCAGGATACAAAAAGCAGGCTTGAGCTGACTCCGGATATGGCTAGCAGGTGTTATACCTGTGCCACATGCTCCAGCGGTTGTCCCGCCTCGGGTCTTGTCCCTGGCTGGGATCCCAGAAAAGCTATCCGGTCTGTCTCCCTGGGCCT
>PUMA01000027.1 GCA_003551155.1 Desulfonatronospira sp. | reverse complement strand
GGATTCCAGCATGTGCACAGGAAATAACGTGCGGGCTTAAGTCCGCCTAGCTCGCTTCAGACAGTTTGAGCCGCTTTTGCCAAAACCCCGGAGCAGGCATTCTGGATAAGGCTCTTAATTTTTTACTGTATATAAAATCCACACGTTGCGTCGAGGAGCCAGAATTTTATTGTCAACACCTCAATAAAAAGGCATGGTTGACTTCGAAGGGAGACGGCCCGTGTGCCATAAACAGGCTTTTTTAAAGCAGGGAAAAGACCGGGGAAGCACCTGTTAAGCCAATACAGTATTTATTCCCCGGGAAGAAACATCAACATACCGGCAGGAGCCTGCAGCCTTTTTCAGCCCGGACCTAGAAAACCTCAGCCTGCAGGGTTTCCAGCTTAATTGCGTTCCTGAAACCCATAATCAGCAACATGAACAAAGAAAACTGGCTGGACAGATTCCTGGGCCTGATCTGCAGCGTGTTTGACGGGTATTCCGCAGTCCTGTTCCTGCGGGACCAGCATAAAGATTCCAGTGTGCTGGCCTCAAGCTTCAGCCTGGGAGACTCCATCCGTCCCGGTACTGAGATAAATCCGGGTACAGGCCTGGTGGGGTGGATTGTAAAAAACAACAAGCCTCTGCTCATCAATAATTTTGACCGCGATGAAGGCTGCCTGGGTTATTACCCCAGAGAGAAAGAGTCCAAAATAAAGGCCTTCATGGGCTGTCCCCTGCCCGGCGAGTCCGGGGTGCTCTGCGTTGACAGCAAAAAGACCTATTCTTTTAGTGACAAAGATCAAAAGATACTTTATCAGTTTGCCCAGCTCATTGAAGATGTCCGCCATGGTCTGGCCCGGTCTGACCAGAACATTAAGAGCCTGAACTATTACAGGCAGCTGGCCGTTATCCAGGAGCTCAGACAGAGAGTACCCAGATGGAGATCTTTCCTGCTGCAGCTTCTGCAGACCCTGAGCCAGTCCACCGGATTCAGTGTCTGCTTCATGGCTGCCAGGGATGAAAGAGGGGAAGGCTACTTTCTGGAAGGTCTGAGCCAGGACGTTGTGCCTTCAGTTGATCTGGATGGTCACAAATTCAGCATTGATTCCGGGCTCCTGGGCTGGGTGGTCAAGCACGGCACACCGGTTTTCTCTGGCCAGGAGCACGGTCCGGCAGGCCTGCCCCTGTTCGGCAAGGAGCTGTCTGTAAAGCAGTTTAAATCTGTTATCTGTCTGCCCCTGAAAGTGCATAAAAAGACCAGGGGAATCCTGGTTCTGGCGGACCAGGAAGCCCTGCCCGTAGATGAAGAGCTCAAGGAGTTCGTGCATCTTGTCGGGGATTATCTCGGACTTTTTCTGGAAAACCTCTATCTGAAAAGCCGGTTGAGCTGAACCGTTTACACGCAAGAGGCCCTGGGATGTTTTTCTCCAAGCTGTTTTCATTTTTCAGCAAGAGTCTGGCCATGGACCTGGGCACGGCCAATACCCTCATGTACTCGCCCGGACAGGGCATTGTACTCAACGAGCCTTCAGTGGTGGCCCTGGACTCCAGGGACGGCAAGGTCCTGGCCGTGGGCAGGGAGGCCAAGGAGTTTCTGGGGCGCACCCCTCAGAGAATAATGGCCATCAGGCCCCTCAAGGACGGGGTCATAGCCGATTTCGAGGTTACCAACGCCATGATCACGTATTTCATCAAGAAAGTGATCACAGGCTTTAAGCTGGTCAAACCCAGAATGGTCATCTGCGTTCCCACCGGGATCACCCAGGTGGAAAAACGCGCGGTCATTGAGTCCGGGATGCAGTCCGGAGCCAGGGAAGTCAGGCTGGTGGAGGAACCCATGGCCGCAGCCATAGGTGCAGGCCTGAACATTGAGGAGCCCAGGGGCAACCTGGTGGTGGACATAGGCGGCGGGACCACCGAGGTAGCTGTTATTTCCCTGTCAGCCGTGGCTTATGCCGAGTCAGTGCGCGTGGCCGGTGACGAGATGAATGAGGCCATCCAGAGGTACATCCAGGAGGAATATCAGCTCCTGGTAGGGGAGAATACTGCCGAGAGGGTGAAGATGACCATTGGAACGGCCTATCCCCCCAGGGAGACCATGACCTTCAGGGTGCAGGGCAAAAACATCGTCAACGGCAACCCCAAGGCAGTGGAGGTGAATGATGCCGAGATAAGAGAGGCCATCAAGGAGCCGGTGCGGACCATAGTCCATGCAGTGCACCGGGCCCTGGAAAAGACTCCCCCGGAGCTCATCTCGGATATCGGGGAAAACGGCATGCTTCTGGCCGGAGGGGGGGCTCTGCTCAAGGGACTGGACCAGCTAATCACCGAGGAAGCCGATATCCCTGTGATTATAGACGAGGATCCCCTGACCACTGTGCTCAGGGGCACAGGAAAGACCCTGACCCAGGAGAAAAAATACTCCTACGTATTCATCAATTAAACACCAGTCCGAGTCTCCAGAGATAAACCAGGCCCGGGGTCAGGATCTCGGGAAATTCCTTTACCAGGACGTGGAGATCGTTTTGATTCAAAAATGCGCCATCCTCAACCTCGTCCGGGTTCAGCCTGGGACTGGACGCGGTTTTTCCGGCGCTGTACAGATAAACGAACTCGCAGTTGGTTTCCCTGCTGCCGGGAATGACATGCACAAGCTTCAGCCGGCGGGGGACAATACCTATTTCTTCTTCAGCCTCTCTAAAGGCGGCATCCATGGCTGCCTCTCCCGCCAGGACGTGTCCTGTGGCCGAAATATCCCACCTGCCGGGGTAGACTGATTTGCCGGCCGCCCTTTTCTGCAGAAAGATGCGATTGTTGAGGTCATAGGCCAGAACCGCCACTGAACGGTGATAAAGACCCTGCAGGTGGACCTGGTTCCGGGGGAGAACAGCCAGGGAGATGTTGCGGCTGTCCACTACCTCGATAAGGTCTTCCTTTGCCGGTGTTTTTGCAGAACTGCAACCGGATGGCATGTTGTCTCCTTGAGGAATCCGGCAAGTGAACCTGCATTCAGAGGATATAATATTTCTCGGTCAAGATTATGCCCGGGAGCTGGCTGCCCTGGAAGAGCAGTGTTTTGCCTTTCCCTGGAGCGAAAAAGAGTTCAGGCTTGCACTTTCCCGGAAAAACTTCCTGGTCCTGGGCCTGATCCGCTCCCGGGAGCTTATGGGCTACCTCTCTTTTTACCATGTCCAGGATCAGGTGGAGATCCTGAACCTGGCAGTGCATCCTCAGGCCAGGGGCCGGGGCAGTGCAGGCAGGCTCCTGTCCTTTCTCATGGACTACTGCAGCCGGGAAAAGGTCAGCCTTGTCTTCCTTGAGGTGCGCCCTTCCAACAGGTCGGCCGTAAGTCTTTACCAAAGATTCGGATTTCAGCGGGCCGGCAGACGGCCGGGATATTATCCTGATACAGGCGAGGATGCCCTGGTTTACCAGCTTGAGCTGGTCAGAAAAGAAACCTGAATATCCCTGACGATCTTTCATCAAGCCTGGTCAGCCCCAGTTCCCTGGCTTTCTGCATCAGACCGGCCACCCTTTCCCCGCTGACCCTGCCCATGAGTTCCGGACAGGTGCCTGCGTTTCCTGCAGGGCGGTACTGGTCCATGATATTGATAAAGGTGTCCCTGCTCAGGTTGGCTGCAAAGAATTCCAGCCATTCCTCTGATCCGGCCAGGTTGTCCGGCATGACCAGGTGCCTGATCATGAGGCCTTTTTGGGCAATGCCCCGGTCATCGGTCTGCAGGGGACCCACCTGTCGGTGCATCTCCAGGATGGCCTCTCTGGCCTTGTGGGGATAATCAGGGGCGTCGGCGTACTTCCGGGCCTCCTGTTCATGAAAAAACTTGGAGTCAGCCAGATATATATCCACGATCCCGTCCAGAAGCCTTAAAGTGTGGATTTCGTCATACGAACTGGTGTTGTATACCAGAGGGATGTTCAGGCCGTCTTGTGCAGCTATTTCCAGGGCTTCCAGGAACTGGAGGACCACATGGGAGGGGGTGACCAGGTTGATGTTGTGCGCGCCCTGTTGCTGCAGCTGATTGAAGATGTAGGCCAGCTGGTTGGGATAAACTTCAGGGTGCTGACTCTGATTGTCGCTGATGTCGAAGTTCTGGCAGAAAATACACCCCAGGTTGCAGTGAGCGAAAAACACCGTGCCTGAGCCCCGCTCTCCCACCAGGGGCTCCTCCTCCCCGAAATGCAGGTTAAAAGAGGCCACCCTGGCCAGGCGCCCGATCCTGCAGAATCCGAGTTCGCCTTCCGGTCTGTTCACCCCGCAGTTGCGCGGACACAGGCAGCATTTGGCCGACCACTGCCTGGCCTTTTTTATTCTTTCCTGTAGTACCCCTTTCTCCAGGGCCTGGATGTATCCCGGCTGCATACCTCACTCCATGAATATGATATCTGCATTATCATGCCTGGGTTCCTCGACGCAAGGTGTAGATTTTATATACAGTTAAAAATCAAAAGCCACATCCAGAATGCCGGCTCCGGGGTTTTGGCAAAAGCGGCTCAAACTGTCTGAAGCGAGCTAGGCGGACTTAAGCCCGCACGTTATTTCCTGTGCACATGCTGGAATCCTGGTAAAGTGCGGG